>NZ_WTAR01000115.1 GCF_013139515.1 Lutibacter sp. | reverse complement strand
TTTTTACATGCAAAAACAATGCTTGATACTTTTGAAGGTCATGCAGAAGGTTGTTATTTATATTCAAGACATACAAGTCCAAGTAATTTATATTTAGGTGAAGCATTGGCAGCTATGGAATTTACAGAAACTGCAAATGTTGCAGGTTCTGGAATGGGTGCAATTACATCTGTATTTATGCAAGTTTGTGGTGCAGGTGATCACATTGTTTCAAGTAGAACAATTTATGGAGGCTCATATGCATTCTTAAAAAACTTTGCTCCAAAATTTAATATTTCAACATCGTTTGTAGATATTACTTCATTAGAAAAAATTGAAGCAGCTATACAACCTACAACTAAAATGATTTATTGCGAATCAATTAGCAATCCATTATTAGAAATTGCAAATATTGCTGAATTGGCGAAAATAGCTAAAAAACACAATGTGCTTTTGGTGGTAGATAATACATTTTCCCCGTTGTTAATTTCCCCTCAAAAATTAGGGGCTGATGTAACTATACATAGTTTAACCAAATTTATAAATGGTACAAATGATACCGTTGGAGGTGTAGTTTGTGGTTCTCAAGAATTTATTAATAGTTTACGAAGCGTACATGATGGAGCTGCAATGCTGTTAGGTCCCGTGATGGATAGTTTACGAGCTGCAAGTATCTTAAAAAACCTAAGAACACTGCATATAAGAATGAAAAAGCACAGTGAGAACGCAATATATTTAGCAGAACATTTTGAAAATGATGGGTTAAAAGTTGTGTATCCAGGTTTGAAAAGTCATAAGGACCATGAACTTTTTAAAACAATGTATAATTCAGCCTATGGTTTTGGTGGAATTATGACAGTTGATGTTGGGTCTTTAGCAAAGGCAAATGAATTAATGGAATTAATGCAAACAAACAACTTGGGTTATTTAGCTGTGAGTTTAGGGTTTTATAAAACACTATTTAGCGCACCAGGTACTAGTACCTCTTCTGAAATTCCTGAAGAAGAGCAAGCTAAGATGGGGCTTTCTGATGGAATCATTCGTTTTTCTATTGGTTTAGATGATGATATTGAACGTACGTATAGAGCTATGCATAAATGTATGACGGAAGTTGGTGTTTTTGAGAAAAAAGAATCTCTGATGTAATACGTTGATTTAAATAAATAATGTAAAACCCCTCACAAAATTTGTGAGGGGTTTTACATTTGTAAATACTTTCAAATTTGCGTATCATTACATTCCTAAAGATATTAGAATGCAAGACAACAAAAATTTATCAGAAATAGAGATAGAAAATCAAAAAATAATTCAGAATAAAGATTTAAATATATTTGAAGCTCTAATTCCAGTAGTACTTTTAATGGGAATGTTAGCCTATAATATATTTTTTGCTGATGGAGAATTGTTGGGCGCATATTCAAATCAATATATTTTGTTAACGGGTGGAGTTATAGCAGCCATTGTTGGTTTTTTAAATAAAGTATCTTTAAGAATAATGTTAAATGAAGTTGTTGAAAACTTGAAAAGTGTTATGGTGCCCATATTAATTTTATTTCTTGTAGGCGCATTAGCAGGAACATGGTTGGTAAGTGGTGTAATTCCGGCAATGGTTTATTATGGACTTCAAGTATTAAACCCAACAATATTTTTACCAGCATCTGTAGTTATAGCAGCTATTATTTCTATTGCTACAGGAAGCTCTTGGACAACTTCAGCAACTGTTGGTATTGCGTTGGTTGGCATAGGAAGTGCATTAGGAATACCTTCAGGAATGATTGCAGGAGCGGTAATTTCAGGAGCTTATTTTGGAGATAAAATGTCGCCTTTAAGTGACACTACAAATTTAGCACCTGCAATGGCAGGAACAGATTTATTCACACACATTAAATATATGGCATTTACAACCGTGCCAACTATTATAATTACATTAATTGTTTTTAGTATTATAAGTTTAAATATTTCAACAACCGGAACTGCAGATGTTAGTGGTTTGTTAAATACTATTAAAAACACATTTCATATTACACCTTATTTGTTTATTGTTCCACTGGTTGTTATTGCTTTAATTTTATTAAAAACAAAGCCATTAATAGCATTAGGAGTTGGTGTTATTTTAGCAGCAATTTTTGCGTTTATTTTTCAAAATGATGTGTTAAGTAATTTGTCCAGCTCTAATATAAATGCTATTATCAATGCAATTTTTGTGGATACTGAAATTGTAACGGATAATGAAAAACTAAATGAATTATTTAGTGCTGGCGGAATGAAAGGAATGCTTTGGACAATTTTTCTTATTTGTTGTGCAATGGTGTTTGGAGGTGTTATGGATGGTATTGGTGCTTTAGCAAAAATAACGAAAGAATTATTAAAAATGGCAACTTCAATTTTTGGGTTATTTTTTAGTACAGCTATGAGTTGTATTGGCTTAAATGCAATAGCTTCAGATCAATATTTAGCAATTGTAATTCCTGGAAAAATGTTTAAAAACGCTTTTGAAGATAAAGAATTAGCACCAGAAAATTTGAGTAGAACTTTGGAAGATTCTGGGACAGTTACTTCAGTATTAATTCCTTGGAATACATGTGGAGCTTATCAATCAAGTGTTTTGGGTGTTGGCGTAGCCGAATATGCCATATTTGCAGTTTTTAACTGGTTAAGTCCAATTATGACCTTAATTTTTGCGGCCTTCCAAATTAAAATTAAGCAATTAGTAAAAAAATAAGTAGTTTAAATAAACCAATTCCAAACTAACCCAAAACGTACAGTTAAATCTCTATACGGATAATTTGGAGCAGAATAATAGTTTCTTCCAGTAAAACTTGCGTTTAAATTTTCAACCTTTAAAAAGATCCTGGTTCTTCGTATTTGAGCATTTGCGAAAAAATCAAAAACAGGAAAATCTCCTATTTCTGTACTATTTTGCAGTACAAATTCACTTAGTAACGGATTGTATGCATTTGCTTTATGTGAAGTAAAATATTTAAACGTTACGCCTGTTTGTAAATACATAGGTTTTCCTTTAAACACATAACTAGAGTAGTACAATGTGTTTCTTGTAACCAATTCAGGAACTCTAAAAAATGCTTCACCTTTAGAAACATTTTGGTACATTATTGTATTATCTAAAGTGAATTTTTTATAACGAATAGCCTTGCTTGCTTTTACTTTAAGATAGTTTAAAGTTTCAGATGCCTGAACAGGTTTTGAGCTTTCATTAAAATAAGTATAATCATCAATTAAGTGATAGCTAGCTTTAAAATTACCCCATTTTTCTGATTTAAATTCAGCACCAATAATAGAAATTTTTTCATTAATAAAGTTAGTCTGCCAATTGTAATCTTTATATCCACTTTGGTACAATATTTTATTAAAATCGGGTGTTTTTGAAGTGAATTCAGCAAAACCTTTAAAGCTAAAAAGACTATCTTTTTTAATCATTGCTGCAGCTTTAACAGTACTTCCTGTGATATCACCTGTAATAATTGATGAAGCATCGGCATTTAAATAAATAGAGCCAAATTGGGTTTTCCAATCAGCACCAACTGCAATAGCGTTTCCCTTTATTTTATCTGAAATTGTTTCAGAATCATAAAATAAAATACTGTTATAATGGTAATTATAATTGTAGTAATTAATTTTAGCTTTTAGAGTACCTGTATATGGAGAATGTAACTGCAAATAAAATTGATTGTCTAATTTTTGATACGAAGTGTGGTCAGATATATTTGATTGAAAAGCATTACCAAAAATTGTATTTGCAGTAGATTGTGTAAAGCGATAATGTTTTGTTTCATACATAAAAGTATGCCCAAGCTTTAAATTTGTATCAGTTTCTTGAACTGCAATTAATTGCGATGAATCAATTTTTATCTCAAAAGCAACTATTGATAAAGAGTCAATTTTAATCTTATTTTGCGTTGCAATAGAATCTAACCTAGCTGTTGTTTTTTTATAAGTTAGAGAGTCAGTTTTAAATGTGATATTTTTTGTGATTGAATCAGTATTTATAAGTGATTCACTTTTAGCAGTATTATTAACTTGCTTTTTTGTAGAAATTGAATCGTTTTTTAAAATACTAATTTGTTTCAGTACAGCATTGTAATTTTTAAGCTTACCTGAAACTATTAAATTGTGTTTTTCAATGTTATTTTTTTTAGAAAATAGGGTGAATAATTGCTCAAAATAATACCGTTTACCTTCTAATACATTTTCTACATCGGTAAAATTCACGTCTAATCTTGCTCTATCAATAAAATTGGGGTCGTTGTTTTCAAAAGACACAATTGAAGCATCAGTTAATCCTCCGTTTTCATCATTTGTTAAATCAAAAGAAGAAAAATGACCACGAGCATAATAGTTTTTGTTTTTGGAATGATAATTAAAAGTGCTTCTAAAGTTTCCGTGACTAGCTAATGAATTTCTGTATTTTCCTAAAGACCGAAGACCTTTGTATGCAATAGAAAAATTAAACTGTCTAGATGTATTCATGGTTAAAAAAGCATCTAAAACCTGTCCTTGTTCTAAGCCTGTTTTATACATGATTTCTGAAGTTGGGGTAGGTACTTCATAATATGAAATATCTTCAACTTTAAAATAATTAAAATGTTTAGCATTTGCTCCAATTGTAGGAAGTAATGAACTGTTTTCAAACGTATAACCTAACTTATTATAAGTTTGGCCTTGGTTATGAAAAGGTAGTAGTTCAAAATTATCTTTTCTAAGGTGGTTAAATATAAAATCTTTTTTTAAAGTTAAAGTAGTATCAACAACCGTAGTGTCGTTTTGAATAGAGATAACCTTATAATCTGTATATTTTGTTAAACCATCTAGTTTAATTTGTACTTCCTTGTTAAATGAAGTACTATCGTTTCTTGAAATATTGTCAATTCTACCCGATTTATCAGGTCTCATTATTTGAGCATTTACAAATGTAAGAGAAAACCCAAAAATTAATACTAATAAAACTTTTTTCATATAAAACATTAAGCAGCAAAGGTAAAATATTTGAACGAAATTTAACTCACTATATTTTAACGATTCAATTAAATAATTTTTAACTTATTTTTGTGTGTCATTATTAAAATATGAGTCTTAAAAGATTTTTTTTAAAAAACAGTATTGAAGTTGGTACAGATGAAGCTGGGAGAGGTTGTTTATCTGGTCCGGTAGTTGCTGCAGCAGTTATTTTACCTGTTGATTTTCAGCATCCATTATTAAATGATTCAAAACAATTAACTGAAAAACAGCGAGAACTATTACGCCCGTTTATTGAAAAAAAAGCATTGGCATTTGGAGTATCGTATGTTTCTGAAACTAAAATTGATGAAATAAATATTTTGCAATCTTCAATTTTAGCAATGCATAAAGCTATTGATAAATTAACTATTATTCCAGAGCATATTATTGTTGATGGAAATAAATTTAATTCATATAAAAATATTCCGCATACAACAATTGTTAAAGGTGATGCTAAATTTATGAGTATTGCAGCGGCTTCGGTGTTAGCAAAAACGTATAGAGACGATTTTATGAAAAAGTTAGATGAAGAATTTCCACAATATTTTTGGAGAAAAAATAAAGGATATCCAACAAAACAACATAGAGAAGCAATTAGAGAGTTTGGTATTACTAGTTATCACAGAAAATCATTTAAATTATTACCAGAACAATTAAAATTAGAGCTATAATTTCTAAAAAAATCATTGTAAAAATAATACATTTGCTTACTTCAAAAATGTAACAAATGATTAAAAGAAACAGAGCAACCATTTCAAAATTTATAATTCACAAAGTAGGGAACAAGTTTAATAGTGCTACTAATATTTTTTCAGAAAGTGCAGTAACTTTTGATGAAGAAAGTTACGAATTAATGAAGCCTTTTTTGTTAAAACCTTTTGGAAATGTGAGTGAAAGTTTTCGTTTTAATCATCATGCAAATATTGAGTTGAATGAAATTAATAGTTATGCTTCTCAAATTTTTAATGATGAAACTACTTTTGTTGAAATATCAAAACATATTGTAAATCACTTGTTTGAACAATCAAATTCAGCGCAAATAAAAATTGGCGATGTAATTATAGCCTTGTTTGAAGATGTTGAATATAAAGAAGTTGTTACACAGGCTATTGGAGTTTTTAAAATTGAAAACAAGATTGATTTTTTTCAAACTTTTATGGAAAAAGATAGTTTAGATGTGTTAGTTCAAAAAGGAATTAGTACTAGAAAATTAGATAAAGGATGTTTAATAATTAATTCGAGCGATGGGGAAGGGAAAGTAGTTTTAAGTGTTGACACCAATAATTATGATGCGCAATATTGGTTGAATCATTTTTTAAATGTAAAATATGCTGATGATAACAACCAGCACACACAAAATTACATTGAAATGTGTAAAGATTTTTCAGAAGAAATTATAAAAGAAGATTTTGGGATTCATGAAAAAAGTAAATTTTTAGCCAAAACAGTTGATTTTTTCAAAGAAAATGATGCAATTAACATCAACGATTTTAAAGAAGATGTTTTTAGTGAAAATGAAGATTTTAAGCCGTTGTTTGATGATTATAAAAAACAATTTGAAGATGTAAATGATGTGCTAGTAAGAAATCAGTTTGCAGTATCTGATATTGTGTTGAAAAAGCAAAAGCAAAAAATTAAAACTGAAATTAAATTAGACACTAATATTCAAATTAAACTAGATATTGATGCGCCAGATGCAGCAAGTGAATATTTAGAAAAAGGATATGATGAAGAGAAAAAAATGAAATTCTACAAAGTGTATTATAACGAGGAGGATTAAATTTCAGTTATCAGTTATCAGTTATCAGTTATCAGTTATCAGTTATCAGTTATCAGTTTGCAGATGTTGCTTTGTCATTCTAAGTTTAAAAGATATTAACCAATGTTTTCATCAACAAACTCTACTTCAAAAAGCGTTTCGAAATTTCTCATAATTTTTTCTTTTACTTCTTCTAAAGGTACTTTTCTATTCAATTCAACTTCTAGTGAAGTAACCGCTTTCCCTTTAATTCCGCAGGGAATAATATTGTCAAAATAACCCAAGTTGGTATTTACATTTAATGCAAATCCGTGCATAGTTACCCAGCGGCTAGCTCTAACACCTAAAGCACAAATTTTACGAGCAAATGGTGTTCCAACATCTAACCAAACACCTGTTTCACCTTCGCTACGTTCAGATTTTATACCGTATTCTTCCAAAGTTTTAATAATCACTTCTTCTAAAAAACGCAAGTATTTATGAATGTCAGTAAAAAAATTATCTAAATCTAAAATTGGGTAACCAACCAATTGTCCAGGTCCATGATACGTAATATCACCACCTCTATTTATTTTGTAAAAAGTAGCTCCTTTAGCTTTTAGTTGGGTTTCATCAAGTAATAAGTTGCATAGATCTCCACTTTTACCTAAAGTGTATACGTGAGGATGTTCAACAAATAATAAATAATTTGGTGTTTGGGTGGTTACATTATTTTTTCGGTTGTTAATTTTTATGTCAACTACACCTTTAAAAAGCTCTTCTTGATAGTTCCAAGTTTCTTTATAATCCTTTAAACCTAAGTCTAATAATTTAACTTTTTGCATTAGTTATTAGGGTTGTTATTTATAATTAATGCAGCAATTACACCCGGAATCCAACCTAAACAAGTTAAAATAAATACTATTATAATAGATCCGCAACCTTTATCAATAACAGCTAAAGGTGGAAAAATAATGCATAATATAACTCTAAAACAGCCCATTTATAATTTTTTGACAAAGGTCTGTAAAATATATTTAGGATACAACGTTATTAAATAGGAGTTAAATTGCAATTAAAATGTATTTTTGTTAAATGTCTATTGAAGTAAAAAACATCACTAAATTATATGGTACGCAAAAAGCGTTAAATGCTATTAATTTCACGATTAATAAAGGTGAAATAGTTGGATTTTTAGGTCCTAACGGAGCAGGAAAATCGACTTTAATGAAAATTCTTACGGGTTATATTAATGCAACAGAAGGTGAAGCTTTAGTGAATGATTTTAATGTTGCTACTCACAAAATTGAAACTCAAAAAAGCATTGGTTATTTGCCAGAACACAATCCGTTGTATTTAGAAATGTATGTGAGAGAGTATTTGCAATTTAATGCTAAGATTCATAAAATTCCGAATGAAGAAGTGCTAAAAATTATTGATAAAGTAGGTTTAACACCCGAAGCTCACAAAAAAATAAGTCAGCTATCAAAAGGGTATAGGCAGCGTGTTGGTTTAGCGGCAGCTTTATTACATAATCCTGAAGTGTTAATTTTAGATGAACCAACTACGGGATTAGATCCAAATCAATTATTAGAAATAAGAAGTTTAATAAAAGAAGTTGGGAAAGATAAAACAGTGTTATTTTCAACGCATATTATGCAAGAAGTTGAAGCTGTTTGCGATCGTGTAATTTTAATTAATAAAGGTAAAATTGTTGCTGATAAAAATTTAAAAGAACTTAAAAAAAATCAAGATCAAGTATTAGAAGTTGAATTTGATTTTAAAATTGAAAAAGAGTTTATAAATTCAATTTCAAATTTAAAAAAGGCCAATAATATACACGATACTTCTTGGGTTTTAACGTTTAATACTTCAAAAGATATGAGAGCAGTTGTTTTTGATTTTGCTCATGATAACGGACTTAAAATCCTGAATTTAACTACTAAAAACAAGAATTTAGAAAGTTTGTTTAGAGAATTTACTTCATAAAATGTCTTAATTAAGCTTAAACTTAATTTCAGATGTTTTTAACTGCTTTAAAAATTCATTATCTACTTTTACTTTAAATGACCTGCTATGAAGATTTAATTTCATTTTCTCATCCAAATCATAAACCATAATATCTATAGGAATATCACCTTCGTTTTCTTTTAAAAAAGTCTTTAAATTTTGAATTTTAGCTTCATTTAATGAGTTAATTTCTAATTGAATTGTAATTTTTTTGGACTGTTTTTCAAGTACATCTTGTAAAATTTGAATATCAGTAAAATTAATTCTAGGTTCACCAGTTTTCCCATCTGCATTTCTCCACCCAGGGCTTATGTTTACTTTAAATTGACGAAACTCATGTTCTACTAAATAAGGTTTAAATTTTAAATAAGTGTCTTTAAAAATTCTAAATTCATGACTATCATTATAATCTACAATAAAAAATGAAGCCCATTTGTTTCCATTTTGAGATGTTCTATGTTGCACATCAGATAAAATTCCTGCAAAAGTAAAATTTGAACCTGTATGTTTACTTAAATCTTCTTTAAAAGTAGTGATAGTAGTATTACAAAAATATTTAATTTCATTTTTAAAATCGTCTAGAGGATGACCAGAAATGTAAATTCCAACCAATTCTTTTTCTTTAGATAACTCTTCCATCATTCCCCATTTTTCAGCAAATGGAATCTCAGGTTCAGGAAATTGAATTTCAGAAGCTTCTCCAAACATAGATATTTGTGCCGAGTTTTTATTTTCCTGAAACTTATTTCCATAACGGATTGCTCGTTCAATAAAAGTAACACCTTTTTCATCTAATTGATAGTATTGAGCTCTATGAACATTTTTAAAAGAATCTAGCCCACCAGCCATAACTAGTCCATCAAAAGCTCTTTTGTTTGCTGCACGTAAATCTACACGTTTTGTCATGTCAAAAATAGAAGAGAAATTTCCATTTTCTTTTCGTTCATTAATTATCGCATCAACTGCTGAGCCACCAACGCCTTTTATAGCGCCCATTCCAAAGCGAATAGCTCCTTCATTATTTACAGCAAATTTCAGAAACGATTCATTAATATCAGGACCCAAAACGGAAATCCCTGCACGTTTACATTCTTCCATAAAGAACGTAACTTGCTTAATGTCATTCATGTTATTTGATAATACTGCAGCCATAAATTCAGCAGGGTAATGTGCTTTTAAATATGCTGTTTGGTAAGCAATATAAGCATAACAAGTTGAGTGAGATTTGTTAAAAGCATAGGCTGCAAATGCTTCCCAATCTTTCCATATTTTCTCTAAAACTTCTTCTGGGTGGTTGTTTGCTTTTCCACCTTTAATAAATTTTGGTTTTAATTCAACAAGCATAGAAAATATTTTTTTTCCCATTGCTTTACGTAGTTTATCTGCTTCACCTTTGGTAAAGCCAGCAAGTTTTTGAGAAAGTAACATTACCTGCTCTTGATACACCGTTACACCGTAGGTTTCTTTTAAATATTCTTCCATTTCTGGCAAGTCATACTCAATAGCTTCTTCTCCATGTTTACGCATAATAAACAACGGGATATATTCCATTGGTCCTGGGCGATACAATGCATTCATGGCAATTAAATCGGCAAACTCTGTTGGTTTTAACGATTTCATATGCTTTTGCATTCCGGGTGATTCATATTGAAAAACACCAATTGTTTCCCCACGTTGAAAAAGTTCGTATGTTTTTAGATCATCTAATGGGAAATCATCGGGAATTAATTCAATTCCATGAATTGCTTTTACAATTTTTACGGCATCTTTTATAAGGGTTAAGGTTTTTAATCCTAAAAAATCCATTTTTAGTAAGCCTGCGCTTTCCACAACATTGTTGTCAAACTGCGTCACGTACATATCACTATCTTTCGCCGTTGCAACTGGAATTAGATTTGTGATGTTTTCTGGTGTAATAATTACACCACAAGCATGTATTCCAGTATTTCTAACTGAGCCTTCTAAAGCGCGTGCTTGTTTTATGGTTAGTGCTTCTAAATCATCACCTTCAGAAATTCTTCTAAGTTCTTCTACGCATACCATTTCTTCAGCTCTTAAGCCTTTTACTTTGTTGATGCTTTTAGCATCTTCGCCAAATATATTTTGAAGTTTTAACCCAGGAATTAACTTGGCTATTTTATCAGCTTCATGTAAAGGTAAATCCAAAGCTCTTGCAGTATCTCTAATAGATGATTTTGCTGCCATAGTACCATAAGTGATAATTTGTGCTACTTGGCTTGCTCCATATTTATTAATTACAAATTCAATAACTTTTTGGCGACCTTCATCATCAAAATCAATATCAATATCGGGTAATGATACACGATCTGGATTTAAGAAACGCTCAAAAAGCAAATCGTATTTAATTGGGTCAATATTTGTAATCCACAGGCAATACGCAACTGCTGATCCGGCTGCAGAACCACGTCCTGGCCCAACTGAAACACCCATCTTACGAGCTTCTAAAATAAAATCCCAAACAATTAAAAAATAACCAGGGTAACCAGTCATTTTAATAATTGATAATTCAAAATTTAAACGTTCTTTGGTATCTTCATCTAATATATCTCCATACCTTTTTTTAGCGCCTTCAAAAGTTAAATGTTTTAAATAAGCATTTTCACCACGTACACCACCATCAATTTCATCTTCAGGATTTATAAATTGTTGAGGTATATCAAATTTTGGAAGTAAAACATCTCTTTTTAAAGTGTAAATTTCTATTTTATCAACAATTTTTTGAGTATTTGAAATGGCTTCGGGTACATCTAAAAACAAACTTTTCATTTGTTCTTGACTTTTAAAATAGTATTCGTTATTTGGTAAACCGTATCTTAACCCTCTACCTTTTCCTTTTGGAGTTGCTACTTTTTCACCATCTTTTACACATAATAAAATATCATGTGCTTCAGCTTCATCTTCAGTGGTGTAAAAAGTATTATTGGTAGCAATTAATTTAACTTGGTGTTTTTTTGAAAATTGAATTATAACATCGTTTACGTGATTTTCGTTTTCTTGGTTATGACGCATCACTTCCAGATAAAAATCGTCATTAAATTGCTCCTTCCACCAAAGTAAAGCTTCTTCGGCTTGTTTTTCACCAATATTTAATATTTTACTTGGTATTTCACCATATAAATTTCCTGAAAGTACTATTAAATCTTCTTTGTATTTTTCAATGATAGCTTTGTCAATTCTGGGAACATAATAGAAACCATCAGTATGTGAAAGAGACGACATTTTTGCTAAATTATGATATCCATTTTTGTTTTTTGCCAAGAAAACTATTTGGTAACCATTATCTTTATGTGACCTATCAGTATGGTCTTCACAAACATTAAATTCGCAACCAACAATTGGCTTAAAATAGATTCTAGTTTGCCTATTTGTTAAAAATTGAGTTAAATCTAGTTTTTGTGAGTTTTCTTTATCAATAACTCCTTCTTCAATTTTTTGTAATTTAATTTTTTCAATTTCTGGTTTTTCAATTTCATCATGTTTTTTATCAATTTCATCATTATAAGCAACAGCTTCTTGATTAAAATAGTAAGCTCCCATCATATTGCCAGAATCGGTTAAAGCTACAGCTGGCATATTATTTTTTATAGCTGAATTGATAAGGTTACTAACACTTGAAGTAGATTGTAATACTGAAAATTGTGAATGGCAATGTAAATGTGAAAAATTTATATTTTGAAGTTCTTCAATCACATCGTCAGAAATTGTAGGTACTTCTATTTTTGTCTTTTCTTTTGTTTTTAATTTTTGACTTTCCTTTTTAAGGTTTAAATGTTTTAAGCCAATAACATTTATAGTAGTAGGGTTTTTTGCGTCAAAATTTTGGAAATATTCATTAGGAACATCAAGTTGTTCAATAGTATAATTTCTACGTCTTATTAATTCTAAAAAACAACGAGTTGTAGCTTCTACATCAGCAGTTGCATTATGTGCTTCGCCAAAAGGAGTATTGAATAAATGTTGATGTAATTCAGTTAAAGTTGGTAATTTAAATTTCCCATATCTTCCACCTGTAATTTGACATAAACTAGCAGTTTTTTCAGTACAGGTATCTAAAACAGGTAGCTTGTTTAAGGTAGAGTTGATCTCTTTTCTGTGAAATTCACAGCCCATAATGTTAAGGTCAAACTTTACATTTTGTCCAACTACAAATTTAGATTTTGAAAGTGCTTCATTAAAAAGAACTAAAACCTCATCTAGTTTTTTTCCTTTTTCAACTGCTAATTGTGTAGAAATTCCGTGTATTTGTTCAGCGTCATAAGGAATATTATATCTTTCAGGTTGAATTAGATAATCTTGGTGCTCAATTAATTCGCCATATATATCGTGTAATTGCCATGCTATTTGAACACATCTTGGCCAATTATCTGTATCAGTAATTGGTGCGTTCCATTTTTTTGGTAAACCAGTGGTTTCTGTGTCAAATATTAAAAACATGTACTAAAATATTTTGTGAAAGTATGAGGTTTTAAAAGTATGAATTTAAAAGATTTTATAATTCTTAACTTTCGCTTTTTTATTAACAAATTATTTTTTGTTTTAAAATAACGTTAATTTTTATTGAACTAATTGATAATCAGTTTTTAAGGTTGTTAATATCATTGTTTTTAAAGATGTGTTAATTGTTTTGAAATAAGCCAAAATATAGTATATTTATTGAAAATAACTCACTATATTTGCGCACTTAATTAATAACCAAGGTTTCGTACCTTAAAATTTAAAACAAATGCCAGTAAAAATTAGATTACAAAGACACGGTAAAAAAGGAAAACCATTCTATTGGATAGTAGCTGCAGATGCAC
>NZ_WTAR01000130.1 GCF_013139515.1 Lutibacter sp. | reverse complement strand
TTGGCGGCGGAATTTCATCAATTGAAGATGTTGAAATATTGTTAAATTCGGGAGCTGATAAGGTTTCTATAAACTCATCAGCAGTTAAAAATCCACAATTAATTAATGATTTAGCAGCAAAATTTGGAAGTCAGAGTATTGTTGTGGCAATTGATGCAAAACAAATTGAAGATGAATGGATGGTGCATTTAGTTGGAGGAAAAGTACCAACAGAAATTAAATTGTTTGATTGGGCTAAAGAAGTTGAGGAAAGAGGTGCAGGTGAAATTTTATTTACATCAATGAACCATGATGGCACTAAAAATGGCTTTGCAAATGAAGCATTAGCACATTTAAGTAACTTAGTAAATATTCCTATTATAGCTTCAGGTGGCGCCGGAAATATGCAGCATTTTACAGATACCTTTATTGACGGAAAAGCAGATGCGGCATTGGCAGCAAGTGTATTTCATTTTAAGGAAATTGAAATTATAGATTTAAAAAACGAATTAAAAAAGAATAATATTCCTGTGAGAATATAAAAAGATAATCATTATGAACATAGATTTTAATAAAAACGAAAACGGATTAGTGCCAGCAATTATACAAGACGTAGCTACTAAAAATGTACTAATGTTAGGGTATATGAATGCAGAAGCATTTGCTAAGACTTCTGAAACTAAAAAAGTTACTTTTTTTAGCAGAAATAAAAATAGATTATGGACTAAAGGTGAAGAAAGTGGTAATTTTTTGAATGTAGTTTCTATAAAAAATGATTGCGATAATGATACACTATTAATTGAAGTAAATCCTGTTGGGCCAACTTGTCATAAAGGAACAGATACGTGTTGGGGTGAATATAATAAGCCATCTTTTGGTTTTTTATCAGAATTAGAAGATGTTATAAAAAGTAGAAGAGAAGCCGCAGATTCAGAGAAAAGTTATGTAGCTTCATTGTTTAAAAAAGGAATTAATAAAATTGCTCAAAAAGTAGGAGAAGAAGCTGTTGAAATAGTTATTGAAGCAAAAGATAATAATGATGATTTGTTTTTAAATGAGGGAGCCGACTTGTTATTTCACTACTTAATTTTATTACAAGCTAAAGGGTATACTTTAAAAGACATTGTACAAGTTTTAGAAGGAAGGCACTAAATTAATTTTAAATATATAGTAGAAGCTTCATTTTAAACACCTTAAAGAAGTAAATCAATTTGTTATACTCAAATAAAATTATTAAATTTGCACTCCTTTAAACGAGAACAGATTTTTTAAAGGAATAGAAAAATAAATATATAAACAACTCTTTGCGTTATTATCGTGTATAAGTCTGAATAACAATAAGATACAAATTATTATCATCAGCAAATATGTCTGAAGAAACAAAAAAAACTGAAGAGCAAGTAGAAGCTACTGAAGTAAAAAAAACAACAGAAACTGCAAATGAAGTTGAAACTCCAGCAGCAGTTGAAGCACCAAAGCCTGAAAAAGTAAATCCTGAAGAGTTTTTAGAAAATTTCGATTGGCACAAATTCGAAGAAGGGATTGAAGCAGTAGATGAAGAAAATTTAAAAGCTTTTGAAGCAGCATTAGACGGTACATTAGGTTTAGTAAATGAGCGTGAAGTAATTGAAGGAACTGTAATTAGAAAAACAGATCGTGAAGCAATTATTGATATCAACTCTAAATCTGAAGGTGTTATTTCTTTAAACGAATTTCGTTACAATCCAAGCCTAGCTGTAGGAGATGTAGTTGAAGTTTTAGTTGATAAAAGAGAAGATAGTACAGGTCAACTAGTGTTATCACACAAAAAAGCAAGAGTAATTAAAGCTTGGGAGCGTGTAAACAATGCTCATGAAACAGGTGAAGTAGTTAACGGTTTCGTTAAATGCAGAACTCGTGGAGGTATGATTGTTGATGTTTTTGGAATTGAAGCATTCTTACCAGGTTCTCAAATTGATGTAAAACCAATTAGAGATTACGATCAATACGTAGAGAAAACAATGGAATTCAAAGTTGTAAAAATCAACCACGAATTTAAAAACGTTGTAGTTTCTCATAAAGCACTTATTGAAGCTGATATTGAAATTCAGAAAAAAGAAATTATTGGTAAATTAGAAAAAGGACAAGTATTAGAAGGTGTTGTTAAAAACATTACTTCATACGGTGTATTTGTTGATTTAGGTGGTGTTGACGGTTTAGTTCACATTACAGATTTATCTTGGTCTAGAATTAATCACCCAAGTGAAGTGGTTGAATTAGATCAAACATTAAATGTTGTAATTCTTGATTTTGATGATGAGAAAACAAGAATTCAATTAGGATTAAAACAATTAAATGCGCACCCTTGGGAAGCATTAGATGATACTATTAAAGTTGGAGATACTGTAAAAGGTAAAGTAGTAGTACTTGCTGATTACGGAGCGTTTATTGAAGTTGCTCAAGGTGTTGAAGGTTTAATTCACGTTTCTGAAATGTCATGGTCAACACACTTACGTTCTGCACAAGATTTTGTAAAAGTTGGTGATGAAGTTGAAGCACAAGTTTTAACTTTAGATAGAGAAGATAGAAAAATGTCATTAGGTATTAAACAATTACATCCAGATCCTTGGACTGCAATTGCTGAAAAATACCCAGTTGGCTCAAAACATACAGGTACAGTTCGTAACTATACTAATTTTGGTGTTTTTGTTGAATTAGAAGAAGGAATTGATGGTTTAGTATATATTTCTGATCTTTCTTGGACTAAGAAAATTAAGCATCCATCAGATTTTACATCTGTAGGAGATAAATTAGAAGTTCAAGTGTTAGAATTAGATGTTGAAGGACGTAAATTAAACTTAGGTCATAAACAAACTACTGAAAACCCTTGGGATTCACATGAAGGAAAATTCACTATAGATTCTATTCATGAAGGTACTGTTAAAGATAAAAGTGATAAAGGACTAATTGTAACATTTGAAGATAGTGTTGAAGCATTTGTTCCTAGTCGTTTTACTGTTAAAGAAGATGGTACTAAGTTAGCAAAAGGAGATGTAGATAAATTTAAAGTTATTGAATTTAACAAAGAATTTAGACGTGTTGTAGCTTCTCATACATCAATATTTAAAGCACAAGAAGAGAAAAACATCAAAGTAGCTCAGAAAAAATCTGATGCTGCAGATAAAACAACTCTTGGTGATTTAGGTGGCGATCTTGCTGCATTAAAGAAAAAAATGGAAGGGAAATAAAATTCTCGATTCAAATAAATTTTTAAAAGCTGTATCGTATGATACAGCTTTTTTTTTCGTTATTACAACTATAAAAATTATCTTTGTTTTTTATAAAAAATAAGAAATGGCTTTAATAAAATCAATTTCAGGAATAAGAGGTACAATAGGAGGTAATGTTGATAATAACTTAACTCCAATTGATACTGTTAAATTTGCTGCAGCATATGGAATGTGGCTTAAAAAACAAACAAACAAAAAACAATTAACTGTAGTTTTAGGTAGAGATGCCCGAATTTCAGGTAAAATGGTAAGCAGCTTAGTTTCAAATACGTTAGTTGGTTTAGGTATCAATGTCACAGATATAGGTTTATCTACAACTCCAACTGTTGAAGTTGCAGTAACGCTTGATAGTGCTGACGGAGGGATTATTATAACAGCTAGCCATAATCCAAAGCAGTGGAATGCATTAAAATTATTAAATGGTAAAGGAGAGTTTTTAAATGCTGTTGATGGTGATGAAGTTTTAAATATAGCAGAGACTAATGCTTATATTTTCTCAGAAGTTGATGATTTAGGAGTTTATAAAAAGAAAAAAAAATACATAGATAAACACATTCAAGAAGTTTTAAGTTTAAAGTTTGTAGATGTTAAAGCAATAAAAAAAGCTAATTTTAAAGTTGTAGTAGATGCAGTAAATTCAACTGGAGGTATTGCAATTCCTGCATTATTAGATAAATTAAATGTAGAATGTGTTGAGTTATATTGTGAGCCAAATGGGCAATTTCCTCATAACCCAGAACCTTTAAAAGAACACTTAACAGATATTTCTAAATTGGTTGTGAAAGAAAAAGCAGATTTGGGTATTGTAGTTGATCCAGATGTAGATAGATTGGCAATTGTTAATGAAGATGGCTCTATGTTTGGTGAAGAATATACGCTGGTTGCTTGTGCAGATTACATTTTAGGAAAAACTTCAGGAAACACAGTTTCTAATTTATCTTCATCTAGAGCATTAAGAGATATTACTCAAAAACATGGTGGAAATTATGAAGCAAGTGCAGTTGGCGAGGTAAATGTTGTTGAATTAATGAAAAAAAATAATGCTATAATTGGAGGAGAAGGTAATGGAGGTATTATTTATCCGGAGTCACATTATGGTAGAGATTCATTAGTTGGTGTGGCATTATTTTTATCACATTTAGCAAATTTAAAAATATCTTGTAAGGAATTAAGAAATAGTTACCCTAACTATTATATGAGCAAGAATAAGATTGAATTAACGCCTCAAATTAATGTTGATGAAATTTTAAAAACAATTGCTTCAGTTTATAAAAATGAAGACGTAATCACTATTGATGGTGTGAAAATTAATTTTGATACGGAATGGGTGCATCTTAGAAAATCTAATACAGAGCCTATAATTAGAATTTACACTGAAAGTAATTCACAAAATAGTGCTGATGAATTAGCGCAGAGATTTATAACAGAAATTAAAAATATTAGTAAATAACTCCAATGAAAAAAATTATTATAGCATTACTAATGCTAATAACCACAGTTTCGTTTTCTCAAGAAGAAGTAGAAAGTCAAGATTTTAGAGATGTAAAAAGTAATAAAGGGAAGATGTATGTCTTTTGGGGCTGGAATAGAGCTAATTATTCAGCATCTGACATTACTTTTAAAGGTGATGATTATAATTTTACATTGCAAGATGTAAAAGCAATTGACAAACCAAAACCTTTTGGAATATATTACTTTAAATTAGATGAAGTTACTATTCCTCAAACAAATTTTAGAATTGGTTATTTTTTCAAAGAAAATTACACAATTTCTATTGGTGTAGATCATATGAAATATGTAATGCGAAACAATCAAACAGTGAAATTTGATGGAGAATTACCTGTTGGTAGTGATGCATTTACTACAGGAAGTGAAATTTTATTAGATGAAGATTTTTTACTTTTTGAACATACTGATGGTTTAAATTATGTGAATGTTGAACTAAGCAGATTTGACAACTTAGATAATTGGTTAAAATTTCCAATAAAAAACATTGACATTAACTTAACTGAAGGAGTTGGAGTAGGTGTGTTATATCCTAAAACAAATACAACTTTATTGGGAAAAGAAAGGTATGATGAATTTCATGTTTCCGGTTATGGAATCTCAGCACATGTTGGGTTAAATATTACCTTTTTTAAACATTTTTTTATTCAATCTAATATAAAAGTTGGATATATTAACATGCAAGATGTAAGAACTACTGCGAGTAAAACAGATTCTGCATCTCAGCATTTTACTTTTTTTGAAAATATGTATGTGTTTGGTGCTAAATTTAACTTAACTAAGTAGCCTAATAATACTTGAAAAGCGTAGGTAAAGCATAAATAATTATTATTTTGGGGCTTTATTTTTATGTTTAAATCGTTTATGAGTCCAAAAATAATACTCAGGTTGATTGCGGACTTGTTTCTCAACTTTATCAATAAAAATATCTGTTAATTCGTAATCAGGGTGTTTTGAAGCTTCATTAGTAATTAAACTGAATGTAGTTTCATAATAACCTCTTTTTATTTTTTTAACATCCATAAAAATTACGTTTAAATCGTATTTTTTAGCTAACATTTCTGTGCCTGTATGAATTGGAACTTTAACTCCAAAAAACTCATTCCAATAATGAGTTTTACTTAATAAAGGAGATTGATCACTCAGTAAGCCATATAATGATTGAATATTGTTATCATTATTGTGCTGTATTTCACTAATTATTTTAGAAGTTTGTTTTAAATTAACTCCAAATCGTCCTCTAGATTTTAAAATGGCATTATCAAAATAAGGATTGTTAACTTTAGTATATGCAGCGTAACCTTTATATTTCACAAAGGAAGGTATACTTAATATCCATTCCCAATTTGCGTAATGTGAACCTGTTAAAATAGCACTTTTCCCATCGTTATATAGATTGTTTACTAAATCAATGTTTTTATAAACATACCGTTTATCAATTTCTTTTTTAGAAATGGTAAAAGATTTAATCATTTCAATAAAAATATCAATAAAATGATGAATTGATTTTTTACTAATAATAACTAACTCTTTTGAAGTTTTTTCAGGGAATACCAATTTTAAATTATCGTATACTACTTTCTTTCTATATCCAATAATGTGATAGATTATAAAAAAAAAGAAATCAGATATTATATATAAAACACGAAATGGCAATATTGAAATACACCAAATTATTGGGTAAACTAAAATGTAAGTAAGTAGATTCATAATTAGAAGTGCAAATATCGTATTTAAATTTTAATACTTACGAATGCTATTAATCAATATCAGCAATTTTTCATATTTTCGCTAAGCAAAAAATAAATTAATGATGAATATAAATAAAGTACTTTTAATACTAATAATTGTAAATGTTGCATTTTCAATAAAAGGGTTTAGTGATCGTTTTTTCTTTGATAAATATAAATTTCAAATAGGAGCTATAAATCGTGGTGATAAAATTAGAATGTTAACATCGGCTTTTTTACACGTAGATTATATGCATTTAATTTTAAATATGTATGTTTTATACATTTTTGCACCAATTATTATTGTAAAGTTGGGAGTTATTAAGTTTTTAATTTTATATATTGGAAGCTTGTTTGCCGGAAACCTGTTAACACTAACTTACCATAAAAGTGAATTATATTATAGTGCTGTTGGTGCATCAGGTGCAGTTGCAGGTATTATTTACGGAGCTATTTTATTAAATCCAGAAATGCGTTTAATGCTATTTCCTTTGCCAATTCCTATTCCAGGTTATATTTTTGGCTTAGGTTATTTATTATACTCAATTTACGGAATGAAAAAACAAATTGGAAATATTGGACATTCAGCACATTTGGGTGGTGCCATTGGAGGTTACGCATTAATGTTAATGGTGAATCCTACTATATTTTTAACAAGTACTACAACTGTTCTTTTATTAGGAGTTCCAATAGTGTTATTATTACTGTTTGGTAATAAGTTAAAGTCTTTATAAATTAAAGTTAGCTTAAAGTAGAGAGTTTGTTGTAGTTTATTAAACAGCTATTGGCATTGTAAATTTAAATTCTGTGCCATTATTTACAGAACTTTCAACCCATAATTTACCACCATGTTTTTCAACAAACTCTTTACATAAAATTAATCCTAACCCTGAGCCTTGTTCATTTGCAGTTCCAACACTTGAGTTTTTCACGTCAATACTAAATAAGTTTTGTAAATCTTCTTTATTTATGCCTATACCGTTATCTTTTACGGAGATTTCAACAAAATCAGAATGCATGAATGAAGAAACTTGAACTACTCCTTTTGTTTCAGTAAACTTTATTGCGTTTGAGATTAAATTCCTTAAAATTGTTGCTAACATATTTTTATCAGCATTTACAAAAATATCTTTTGTAACATGGTTTGTTATGGTTATTTCTTTATTAATAGCTTGTATTTCTAGTAATGAAATTACATTAGAAACTTTTTGAATGAGTTCAATTTCTTGAGGATTGAATACAAGATTACCTGATTGTGAATTTGCCCAAATTAATAAGTTATTTAATAGGCTTGATGCTTTAGAAGTAGAACCTTTAATAATTTTTAAAAACTTTAATCTTTTTTCTTCATCATATTCATGACTGTTTTCAATCATTAATTCAGTAAAACCTTTAATTGAGTTGAAAGGGTTTTTTAAATCATGAGCTATAATTGAGAAAAATTTATCTTTTGTTTTATTTAATTGTTTCAAATAATCTCTTTGAGTCTCTATTTCATTGCTCATTTTAGCCATTTGATGATTTTTGTATTCTAATAAATCATAGGCTCTTCTTTTAGATGCCTGTTGTTGAATTAAAATAATAACAAATAACCCAAATAATACCATAGAACCAACTAAGAAATAGGTGTATTTTCTTCCTGATTCATATTTAGAAGTTGTTATTTCGTTTCTAGTAGATAAATCATTTATTGTGTATTGAGATTTATCTAAATCATTCAACGCTTGAAATAATTTTACTTTGCTAGTTTTATCAATAGCTATTAAACTATCTTTTATTTTAATATATAGCTTATTGTATTTGTTGGCACTATAAGGGTTTCCTAATCCTTCATACGCATTTGAAAGGTGCATTAAATTACTTGCTTGATATTCTAAGTGTCCAATTTCTTCTGCAATTTTTAAACTATTTTTAGCATATTCTATGGCATTACTATATTTTGATTCTCTAATTTTAACATCAGAAATATTCATTAAAATGATTGAAGTAAGTGATTTTTCATCAAGCCTTTTGGCTATTTTTAAAGCTTTAAAAAAATATTCTAATGCCTCATCATATTCTTTTAATTTTAAATAGGAATCTCCAATGTTATTATAATTTACACCAATACCATATTGATCATCTAATTTTTTTTGAATTTCAATTGATTTTCTATAATATTCTAGGCCTTCAGTATTATTTCCATCTTCAGCAGTTGCATTACCATAATTTGTGTAACAAATTGAAACGCCATCAATATCACCTATTTTTTCATAAATATTTGCAGCATCTTTAAAATATTTTTTAGCATGACTATAATTTCCTTTCGTATAAAATAAATCTCCAAATCCAAGATAATTCATAGCCATACCAGCTTCATCATTCAGTTTTTTATGAATGGTTAAAGATTTTAAATAATAATTAATGGCGCTATCATCAACATATAATAATGTGTAACAATATGCCACGTAATTATATATTTGAGCAACTTTAGTTAAATTATCAATTTCTTCATAATGTATTGTAGCATCTATATAATTTTTTATTGCCTTTTCATAATTATTAGTGTCTTCATAAAAAAGGCCTGTATTATAAAATGTTCTTGCAATTAGAGGTTTACAGTCTATTTCTTTAGCTAAATTTAGAGCTTTATTATAATAATGGTTTGCAGAATCAATAGCATTATTATCGGCATATAAGTTTGCAATTTTTAAATGAAGAGTTACTTTTGTTGAATCGGTTAAATTTTTCACCAATTCTTTTTTAAAATCTGTAGTATTTTGCTCTGTTTGACCAAAGCAAAGTAGATTAAACATTAATAAAAAAAAGAATATATTTTTTTTCATATTATTTAAGGGATTACTCATTTTAAGCAACCTAAAACCCATTTAAGCTGTCAAATATACCATTTATACTCTAAAATACACCATTTATTCATAAAAACACACCGTTTATTGTCTATTGCCTGGGTTTTTTCAATTTAAAATTTCTAAATTAACACCTAAAATATGTTCGAAACTGTACATTTTTAAAAATATTTCTAAAAATAGATGACTTCCTTTTATAGAACTATTTTTATAAAAATTAAATATGTTAATTTTTAAGTATTCTTCAAGCATTTTCTTAGATAAAGGTTTGTAAGTATAATGCCAGGGTTCATATTTATAACCTTTTCTAGTAGGATTATTGTTATAAACTAAGTAAAAACCAAAATTGGAAGCATTTTTATCCATCCATATTTTTAGTTTAGAATAAATTCTATTTTTAGTATAATTGCTTTCAATAAGTAATTTTTTAGGTCTGCTTCTAGCATTGTCAATAATATCTATGTCTGTCCCCCAATGATGACGGGATGTGCCAGGTATACTCGAGTATTCAATTATTTTAGCTATAGTTTGTTGTTCTGAAAATCCTTCTAAAATATATTGTTTATATTTTCTATTCCAAATTTTCTTTTGATGGTTAAAACTTCTGTAAGCTGAAACAATTTGAATTGAAATTCCTTCCTTAAGAGCCTCTTTTTGCATTTTTTTAAATGCTATAAAAGCATCATTCTGTAATTTAAAATCTTCTCCAACTAAATTTAAATCTCCATTACCGGTTAAAGATGATTCAGAGTAGCTAGTTTGTGAAAAAATTGGAAGATTATTTAATATTAATAATATTAAAACAATGTGATGGCTATATGAGGTAATAATTTTATTCAGAAGATAATTTTTTAAACATCATATAATGATCTCCAATATATTTTACATCAAAATTTTCACCAATAATTTCAAAACCTTGTTTTTTATAAAAATTTACAGCAATTAATCTTGCATTACACCATATGTAATTAATTTTTAAAGATTGAAATATGTTAAAAGCTTCTTGCATCATTAATTTTCCAACTCCACTTCCTTGATGTGCAGTTAAAGTTGCCATTCCTCTTAATTGATAATTTGTGCCTTTTAAATTGGCATTAAGCGCTTTCATATAACTTGAAACCGCAATTAATTTTCCATTTTCAAAAGCTCCTAAATGAAAAGTGTCTTTATCAAAATCACCATTAAATTTATAAGGTAGAGGAATGTTTTTGCGTAAAATTTTTAAACGAATAGGGTAGGTGTCTTCAGTTTTTATTTTTTTAATTAGTATCATTTATTAATGCGTATAAAACGGCTGGTTGGTTGTCATAAACATATTTTTTTTTGAATTTAAAGTTACACTTTTTTAGAATACAAATAGAAGCTTCATTTTTAATATGTGATCTTCCTATAATTTTCTTTAATTTTAGTGTTGAAAAGCCATAATTTATGCATCCTAATGAGGCTTCTGTAGCATATCCTTTTCCCCAATGTTTTTTGTAGAATCGATATCCCAAATCAATTTCATTATTTTCAAGTTTTAAACCGCACCAACCTAAAAATTCATTAGTTTTTTTTAAGCAAACCGCCCATCTTCCAAAACCATTTTGTTTATAATCTGAATAGTTTTCAATAAAAACCATGGCTTCTTTAAGAGACTTAAAAGGTTTATTTCCAGTATGTTTTATAACTTCTTCATCATTGTTTAAATGATAAAAATGAACTCCATCAGAAGGTTCGAACTCTCTTAAGTATAAACGTGCAGTTTCTAAAATAATTTTCATAAGTTTAAACTTTATTTTTTTAAACGAAATTGGTTGTTCAGCATTAATTATGAGCCTAGGTTTTTAAATTTGTTATAACTCAATTAGCGTTTTTGAAATAGAAACGCTAAAATACATTTTATATGCAAAATATTGAAATTAAACTAATTAATCCTGAAAATATACTTAGCATTTTACCATTATTAAGAGTTATAAATAAAATAACTTCTGAAGATATTTTAAAACAGCGTTTACTAGAAATGACCACGCAAAACTATAAGTGTGTTGGAGTTTATTTAAATGATGAATTAATTGGTATTTCTGGGCTGTGGTTTTTGACAAGACATTATTGTGGAAGAACTATTGAACCAGACCATGTTGTTATTAATTCTAAGCATAGAAATAAGGGTTTGGGTAAAATATTGTTTGAATGGATTTATAATTATGCTCAAAGTATTGGTTATGAAGCCACTGAGTTAAATACCTATATTAAGAATGAAAAATCACATAGATTTTATGAAAATGAAGGGTATAAAAAACTAGGTTTTCACTACTTAAAAAAGTTTTAAAATTATTTTAAAAATGCTTGTGTAAGTCTAAAAGGATTGTATATTTGCCAAACGATTGCGAGAGTAGCTCAGTTGGTAGAGCTTCAGCCTTCCAAGCTGACTGTCGCCGGTTCGAGCCCGGTCTCTCGCTCAAAAAAAAGCTAAACTTTCGTTTAGCTTTTTTTGTTTATATATGTGTTATTCTTTTTTCTTAGATAACCTATATGACACACTAAAAATTAATTGTTCAGGTCTAGAATCTAATGTGAAAGTTTCACTAGCATTTGTCCAATTAGATTCATTTTTACTTAATCCTCTTTCATATCTAACATCAACACCAATTCTACCTAATTCTATTGAAGCACCAATATTCATACCTAATGAAAATTCATTATCAATACTTTCAAAATTCAGTCCTTTTAAATCGTTATCTAAATAATATTGAAACGCCGGACCCGCAAATATATCAATAGGCCCAAATAATTTGAATCCTACTAAAACAGGTACATCAATTTTAGAAATTTTATAATTAACATTCTCAGAGTTTAAAACATATTCACTAGTTGTTTTTGTGTAAACTAATTCAGGTCTTAAATAAATAGGTCCTAAATCTAATTTTCCATAAAGACCAATGTTAAATCCTGACTTACCTTTCCCGTCATTTTTATAAATGTCAGAAACTTGATTTAGTTCTCCGTTAGAATTATAGCTTAAACCTCCTTTAATTCCAAAACCACTTTGAGCATTTGCAATTAGAAATGTAGCGAATAATGTGTACGATAATAATGCTATTCTTTTTTTCATTAATTTAAATTTAGAATTTTTATAATAGCTATAAACGCAATTATTATACCGTTATTTTCTTGAAATAGCTTTTTTAGCTGCTTCAACAATATCTTTATCAGTTAATCCGTATTTTTCCATAAGCTGTGCAGGTGTAGCAGATTCACCAAAACTATCATTAACAGCCACAAATTCTTGAGGAACAGGATTATTTTGAATTAAAACACGCGCAACACTTTCTCCCAAACCACCAATAATATTATGTTCTTCAGCAGAAACTAAACAACCTGTTTTAGCAACAGATTTTAAAATAGCTTCATCATCTAAAGGTTTAATTGTGTGAATATTTATTACTTCAGCGCTAATACCCATAGCTTCTAATTTTTCAGAAGCTTGTAAAGCCTCCCAAACTAAATGGCCAGTTGCTATAATAGTAACATCTGTTCCTTCAGTTAATTGAATAGCTTTTCCTATAACAAATTCTTGATCTTCTGGCATAAAAATAGGCACAGAAGGACGACCAAAACGTAAGTAAACTGGTCCAACATAATCAGCAATTGCAATGGTGGCTGCTTTAGTTTGGTTATAATCACAAGGATTTATAACAACCATTCCTGGCAACATTTTCATTAAACCAATATCTTCAAGTGTTTGGTGTGTTGCACCATCTTCACCTAAAGTTAAACCTGCATGTGAAGCACATATTTTTACATTTTTGTCCGAATAAGCAATAGCTTGACGAATTTGATCGTAAACTCTAGCAGTTGAGAAATTAGCAAAAGTTCCTGTAAAAGGTATTTTTCCGCCAATAGTTAACCCAGCAGCAATTCCCATCATATTTGCTTCAGCAATTCCAATTTGAAAAAAACGTTCTGGGTGATTTTCAATAAATTTTTCCATTTTTAATGACCCAACTAAATCAGCGCAAAGTGCTACTACATTCTCGTTAGTATCTCCTAATTCAGCTAAACCTGCACCAAAACCAGATCTGGTATCTTTCTTTTCTGTAAATGTGTATTTTTTCATGTTATTATTTATTAAAAATCGTTCAAAAATAAGGATATTTAACGATACTAAACTACAATTTTAGCAATTCTTCATATAATTTATGCACAGGTAATCCCATAACGTTATAATAACTTCCTTCAAGCTTTGTAACACCTATAAAACCTATCCATTCTTGTATTCCGTACCCACCGGCTTTATCATATGGTTTGTAATTTTTAACATAAAAATTTATTTCATTTGAAGTTAAATTTTTAAAATGGACAATAGTAGTATCAAAAAATACTTTTTGAGTTTTTAATGTTTTAATACAAATAGAAGTAATTACTTTATGTTTAGTTCCTGAAAGTTCATTTAACATTGTAATAGCTTCTTGAGCATTTTTCGGTTTTTCTAAAGCTTTATTTTTATGCCAAACAATAGTATCTGATGTAATTAAAATATCTTTTTCTTTTAAGTCACTTTCAAAAGGCTTGGTTTTTAATTTAGCTAAATAATTGGTAATTTCTTCTTCTTTTAGAGTTGAAGAATAGTTTTCTTCAATAGATTTAACATGGATGGTAAATTGTAAACCCAATTCTTTAAATAGCTCTTGTCGTCTTGGAGAACCTGAAGCAAGAATAATGTTTCTACCTTTTAATTTTTCTGAAAGCATTGAAAATTTTTTAGTGAAAATATTCACTTTTTAAGGTGAAATTTTAATTGAAGTCTTTCTTTATTCTAGCTAAATCTCTTTTATTATCTCTATCTTTCATAACATCACGCTTATCATAAATCTTTTTACCTTTACATAACGCAATATCTAGTTTAGCCCAGCCTTTGTCAGTTAAAAAAAGTTTTAGAGGAATTATGGTTAACCCAACATTTTGAACTTCTTTAAGTAATTTTTTTAATTCTCCTTTATTTAATAATAATTTTCGTTCGCTTTTTGGTTTATGATTGTATGAATGTCCATATAAATACTCTTCAATAAACATATTAATTACAAACAATTCGCCTTGTTCATTAAACTCACAAAAACTTTCAGTTATTCTAGCTTTACTTTCTCTAATTGACTTAATTTCAGTACCCGTTAATTGAATGCCAGCAGTATATTTATCTAATATTTCGTATTCAAAACGAGCTTTTTTATTTTGTATATTAATTTTCTTCTGCATATAAGTGCAAATGTACTATAAATTATAAGAATTTTATTGAGGTTGAATTTAATGTTTTAAAGCAATAATTCTTAAAATTAATACTGATAAGCGCCTATTAATAATTAAAATTGTCAATATTTAGAATCATAAAGGTAACGATAACTTTAAAAACCAAAGCGCAAAATAACTGATTAAGTCATTAATTATATTTAATTATATATTTATATAAAAAAATAAAACTTCAGGCTATGGAAATTTATTGTGTAACTATTATTTATGAAGAAAAAGCCCCTTTCGAAATTGTCTTTTCTGCCTTATCTGAAGAAGATGCTAGGTTGAAAATAAAAATACAATATCCAGGTTCTAAAATTATCTCAATTCATGAGTTTTATAATAGTTAATTTTTAGTTTTGGGTAATAAGCAAGGAACTTAATTTTAGAAGTAAAAAAAACCTTAATTTTGCCAATATGGTAAAAGAAATTCAGTTGCGCATAAAAATCCAAGATGCGAATCAAAAAGATATTTTAGTTATAAAATCCGCTCAGTTTTTAAATATTAATATAAATGAAATAAATGCAGTAAAAGTATTGAGAAAATCAATTGACGCTCGTAAAGCTCAAATTATCTTCAATTATAAAATTGCAGTTTATATTCAAGAACCACTTCCTGAATCTTCAAAATATTCTTTTGAATATAAAAATGTTTCTTCGGCAAAAGAAATTCATATTATTGGTTTTGGACCTGCTGGTATGTTTGCAGCTTTAAGATGTATAGAATTAGGGTTTAAACCTATAGTTTTAGAACGAGGTAAAAATGTAAAAGATAGGAGAAGAGATCTAAGAGCTATCAACCAATTTCATATTGTTAATGAAGATTCTAATTATTGTTTTGGTGAAGGTGGTGCAGGAACGTATTCTGACGGGAAATTATATACCCGCAGTTTAAAGCGTGGAGATGTACGCAGAGTATTTGAAAATTTGGTATTTCATGGTGCAACTGAACAAATTTTGGTTGATGCTCATCCACATATTGGCACTAATAAATTACCTAAAGTTGTTCAAAACATTAGAGAAACCATTTTGAAATATGGTGGAGAAATTCATTTTGAAAGTAGAGTTGTAGATTTTACGATAAAAGAAAATAAAATACAAGCTATACAATTACAAAATAAAGAAGAAATGCCTGCTAAAAATGTTATTTTAGCTACAGGGCATTCTGCAAGAGATATTTATTACTTATTACAAAGAAAAAATATAAAAATTGAAGCTAAATCTTTTGCAATGGGTGTAAGAGTTGAACATCCACAGCAAATTATAGATTCAATACAATACCATTGCAAAAGTGAACGTCATGAATTATTACCTGCTGCTTCTTATAGTTTAGTTCAGCAAGTTAAAAATAGAGGTGTTTATTCTTTTTGTATGTGTCCTGGCGGATTTATAGTTCCTGCAGCAACAGCAAACGGAGAAGTAGTTGTTAATGGAATGTCACCATCTAAAAGAAACAGTAAGTTTGCTAATTCTGGAATTGTAGTTGAAATTAATGTTGAAAAAGATATAGAAAAATACAATCACTTTGGAGAGCTTAAAGGATTAGAATTTCAGAAAGATATAGAAAAAATGGCTTTTGATGCAGGTGGAAGCACTCAAGCTGCACCAGCACAACGATTAACAGATTTTGTGAAGGGAAAACTATCTAATAGTTTAAATCCTACATCTTATCAACCTGGACTTAAATCAGCACCTTTGCATGACCTTTTACCCAATATAATTGGTACTAGATTAAGAACTGGTTTTGATGCTTTCGGTAAAAAAATGAGAGGATTTTACACTGCTGAAGCAAACGTAATTGGTGTTGAATCTAGAACATCTTCACCTGTGAAAATACCAAGAAATAATGAGTTAGAACACCCGCAAATTGAAGGCCTTTTTCCTTGTGGTGAAGGTGGTGGTTATGCTGGAGGAATTATTTCGGCTGCAATGGATGGTGAACGCTGTGTTGAAGCAATTGTAAAAAAATAAATTAAAAAACTTCTATTTAAGGAACTTACACTTTTTAAAAATCGATTTACTACGATTAATAAGAATTTACAAGCGTTTGTAAATAATTCTTTTACATAAACTAAATAATATTTTTTTTTATAATAATTAATTTTAAATTTACTGAAAATTAATTGCTACTATGAAACTATTAAAAGCTACACTTTTATCATTGCTCATTCTTTTAATTTCAGGTTGTTCACTTACTGTAGTTGGTATGGTGTTATTTCCTTAAAAATATTTAGAGGTTACTCTTTGGGGTATGGAGTTTTCTTTATTAAAAGCACTATGTAAATAGTGCTTTTTTAAATTGTACATATTACTAATTAAATTTAAGTCAGTAAATTATATTATTAGCGTTCAATTTTCAATAAAACATCATTAATTATAGTATTTGAAATAGTAACAATATATAGGTTTGAATTATTCCTGTCATTAATAGCATCATATTTTTCTATTCCTAAAACTTTGTTCACAAATAGAGGCGTAGTGTTGCTATGACCGACTATTAAAACGGTTTTATCTCTAGTTTGCTCTTTAAAACCTTCACTAAATAACTCTCTCGGATTGTAAAATTGAATTTTTAAATTTTTACTTTTCGCAGTTGGAGTAGCTGTTTGAATAGTTCTATTGTAGTTAGTTGAGTAAATTAAATCAAAATTAACACTTCCAAAAACCGAGTTCCAGTTTTCAGCTCTTTCCTGACCTTTTATAGTTAAATCAGGGTTCTTGTTAGCTTTATCTGTTCGCACTTTTTCAGCATGTCTAATAAAATAATACGTAGTAGTTTCGTTTTCTTGAGCTTTGATATTTAATGAATTAAATACGATTAATAACAAAAAAAAGTAGTTTTTCATGTGTTGCTTATTAAATTTATTAGACGAATATACATAAAAAAACTCCTTTGATATAAAGGAGTTTTAGTTAATAAGCTAACATTTTTATTTATTTCTAAATACAATTTCATCATCAAAAGCATCTAATAAAATATGACTATCAGATGATATTTTACCTGATAATATTTCTTTTGATAACTCATTTAAAATTTCTTTTTGAATAACTCTTTTTACTGGTCGAGCTCCAAATTGTGGATCAAATCCTTTATTTGTAAGTGTTTGTATTAAATCTTCAGTGTATTCAATTTGAATATCTTTTTCTTTCAAAAGCTTAATTAAACCGTTTAACTGTAATGCTACAATTTGTTTGATTTCAAATTTATTTAAAGGAGTAAACATAATAATTTCATCAATTCTATTCAAGAATTCTGGACGAATAGTTTGCTTCAAAAGAGCAATAACTTCAACTTTAGTTGCTTCAGTAATAATTTCACGTTTATTCATGTCCATTTTCTCAAACTTCTCTTGAATTATATGAGCTCCCATATTAGATGTCATTATAATAATGGTGTTTCTAAAATCTGCAACTCTTCCTTTATTGTCAGTCAATCTTCCTTCATCTAAAACTTGCAATAATATATTAAATGTATCTGGATGCGCTTTTTCAATTTCATCTAATAAAATTACTGAATAAGGTTTTCTTCTCACGGCTTCTGTTAATTGCCCGCCTTCATCATAACCAACATATCCTGGAGGAGCGCCAATTAACCTACTTACTGAGTGGCGCTCTTGGTATTCACTCATATCAATTCGTGTCATAGAGTTTTCATCATCAAATAGATATTCAGCTAAAGCTTTTGCCAATTCTGTTTTTCCAACACCCGTAGTTCCTAAAAATAAAAAGGTTCCCATTGGTTTTTTTTCATCCTGCAATCCTGCTCTAGATCTTCTCACAGCATCAGAGACGGCTATAATTGCTTCATCTTGACCAATTACCCTATTGTGAAGTTCTGCTTCTAAATCAAGTAATTTTTCTCGCTCACTTTGTAACATTTTAGTTACAGGAATACCAGTCCATTTAGCCACAACTTCGGCAATATCATCTCGAGTTACTTCTTCTTTTATTAATGCTGAATCTTGATTTTCGGCTAATTCTTTTTGAAGTATTTCTAGTTTTTCTTGTTCATCTTTTATTTTTCCGTATCTAATTTCTGCAACTTTACCATAATCTCCTTCACGTTCAGCTTGTTCAGCTTCTAGTTTAAAGTCTTCAAGGGCTATTTTACTAGTTTGTACATTATCAACTAGTTCCTTTTCACTTACCCATTTTGCATTAATTTCGTTACGCTCTTCTTTAATATTGGCAACTTCTTTTTTTAATGAAGCTAATTTTTTTTCATCTTTTTCACGTTTAATGGCTTCAATTTCAATTTCAATTTGCATAATTTTTCGATCCAAAACATCTAATTCTTCTGGTTTAGAATTGATTTCCATTCGTAATTTGGCAGCAGCCTCATCCATTAAATCAATTGCTTTATCTGGTAAGAACCTGTTAGAAATATAGCGTTGTGAAAGTTCTACAGCAGCAATAATAGCAGCATCTTTAATTTGAACTTTATGATGATTTTCATATTTCTCCTTAATTCCTCTTAAAATTGAAATAGCACTTTCAGTATCTGGTTCATCAACCATTACTTTTTGAAATCTACGTTCTAAAGCTTTATCTTTTTCAAAATATTTTTGATATTCATCAAGTGTAGTTGCTCCAATTGCTCTTAATTCTCCACGTGCCAATGCAGGCTTTAAAATATTTGCAGCATCCATAGCGCCTTGTCCACCACCAGCACCAACTAATGTGTGTATTTCATCAATAAATAATACAACTTCACCATTAGAAGATGTCACTTCTTTAATAACAGATTTTAAGCGTTCTTCAAATTCACCTTTATATTTTGCCCCAGCAATAAGTGCTCCCATATCTAAAGAATAAATTTGTTTATCTTTTAAATTTTCAGGAATATCTCCTTTTATAATTCTATGTGCTAAACCTTCAGCAATGGCAGTTTTACCGGTTCCTGGCTCACCAACTAGTATTGGATTATTTTTGGTTCTACGAGATAAAATTTGAAGAATTCGTCTAATTTCTTCGTCTCTACCAATAACTGGGTCTAATTTTCCGTCTTTTGCTAATTGATTTAAATTTCGAGCAAATTTATTAAGAGAATTGTAGGTGTCTTCAGCACTTTGTGAAGTTACATTACTTCCTTTTCTTAACTCTTCAATAGCCGATTTTAAATCTTTTTCAGTGATACCTTGATCTTTTAAAATTTGTGATGTAGTATCTTTTGAAATTAAAATAGCTATTAATAAATGCTCTATAGAAACATATTCATCATTCATTTTTTTAGCTTCTGAAGTTGCTTTATTCAGCATTTTTGAAGCATTGTTTGAGAGTGTAACATTGTTATCTCCAGTTACTTTAGAATAACCTTGAAGTGTTTTATCTATCAAACTTTTTAGTAGTTCAATATTGAATCCTAGTTTTTTAAATAGAAATGGGATTACGTTTTCATCAACTTCAAAAATACCTTTTAAAATATGAGAATTTTCAATTTGTTGGTGCTCATAACTTTGCGCAATTTGTTGTGCTTGCTGTATGGCTTCTTGTGATTTTATAGTAAAGTTATTAAAATTCATAACGTTTTGTTTTTTGTGTTTATATTTGCACTCTCAAAGAATATTCCAATGTGTAAAAATACTTAAAAAAGGTCATTTTGTCTTGTTTATCAGGAGTTTAACGACATTTTGTCTTTGAGTAGAAAGGATTAATACAAAATCAAAAAACAGGAATGGGATTGTTTAATAGTTTGTTTAGCGGAAATAATGAGAGTAATGATGCAATGAAAATTAATTGGAAACCTTTAACTGAAAGCAATCAATTTAATGTAGCATTTTCACAATCTAAAGAAAAGCCATTTTTAATATTTAAACATAGTACACGATGTGGAATTAGTAGAATGGCTCTTAAAAGCTTTGAGAAAGCATATCAATCAAATGCTTTTGAAATAGACTTGTATTTTTTAGATTTATTAAATTATAGAGCGCTTTCTAATGAAATTTCTGAAAAATCAGTTGTTTCTCACCAATCACCACAAGTTTTAGTATTTAAAGATGAGCACGTTGTTTATCACGATTCCCATTATTCAATTGATGTAAATTCAATAGAAAAAATAATTAAGGGATAGTTTTAAAACTTATCTAAAACTATTGTTTGAAATAATTGCTTTAATTTTCTTTTTTAAGTCTTCACCGCTATCATAAACCATTTGTTCATTGCTTGGGAATACTACATGCTTATATCTTAAAAATCCTAAATTCTTTTTATTAATAGCTTTTTTATCTCCCGAATATGTTGCGTAATGATGTTCAAAAATAAACTCACTACTTATAGGAAAGGATTGAACAAGTTGATTGTTTATTAAATTATAATAGTTGACTTGTCCAACAACTTGAACAGATTTAAACTGTGTGAATTTGTGTACTTTACTTTTAATAGTCTTAAAGTTGTCAACTTTAACGGTATTTCCTAAACTGTCTTTCACAGCATTGCCATCTTCATCAATTAAATACTTCCAACCATCCTTAATTTGTTTTTCTTGTACAATTATTTTTTCTCGAATTCGTTCTGGTGAAATATTAATTTCACGTAAGTTAATTTCTAATTCAAAATCATATTGTTGTGATTGTTTGGTGTTGTGATAAACAGTCCAAAAATCATTTAATCTATAGGTTTCAAAGTTTAATAAATCATCCTCTAAGCGCATAGGAATAACCATATTTGTCTTGTTTTGCATATAAACAAATACAAAATCGGTTCCTTTATAATGAGTTTTCTCTAATAAATCACGAGTATTTTTATAATCAGGATTTATATCTTCTAAATATTTTAAATTAGTGTAAATCTCTCTGAATTGATATTTGTCTTGAGCAGTTTTTAATGATTTTTTTGTATTAAGATATAAATATTCAGAAAGTTTTTCTTTTGAATCTAAAATTTCATTAGAATAGTTAATGAATTGAAATTCAGCATTTTTCCCTTTATTAAGTATTGGTAATGGAAGTAGAGGCTTTATTAGTTCTTGCCTGTTATTTAATATAATATATGTTGTGTATATAGCTTCTAAATTGGCAGGGTTTCCATCTTTTTTAAGGAAATTAACATGTTCTTTATCTCTTTTTGAAGCTTTTTTAAAAGCATCTTGAAGTAAAAATAGGTAAGATTGATTTCCTTTTTTTGTTTTATTAGTTCGCAAATGCTTTACAGCAATTTTAATTGCTTCATCATAATTACCATAATTAATAGCTTCTTGAGTTTTTTTAACGCTGCTGCAATTAATAAAGAGGATTGTTATACTTAATATAAGGGTTATTTTTTTTATCATGAGATAGATGGTTATATATTTATAGTTGATATGGATTACAATATCAATGCCAAAAATAATTAAAAAACCCTAAAAAATTAATTTTAGGGTTTAATTTGATGTATAAATTAACGTTTTATTCTTTTAATTTTACAGCTGGTAAAATTTTACCCGTACATTTTCCAAAACCAATGCTTACTTCATCATTTTTGCAATAACCTCTTATAATAACATTATCACCATCATTAAAGAAAATACGTGTTGTGCCGTCTTTTAAAGTAATTGGTTCTTTACCTCCCCAAGATAGTTCTAACATTGAACCATAACTGCTTTTTGTTGGTCCAGAAATTGTTCCACTACCCATCATATCACCTGAACGTACATTGCAACCATTTATAGTATGATGCGCAAGTTGTTGCTCCATAGTCCAATATAAATGTTTGAAATTTGTTCGGCATAATTCTGTTAATTCTCCATTTTGAGTTTCAACTGCAGCTCTTAATTTAATATCAAAACTATTGTTTGTTGTTTGCTGTTTTAGGTATGGAAGAGGAGAAAGATCTTGTTTTGGGCTTTCACATCTAAATGGTTCTAAAGCATCCATTGTAACAATCCAGGGAGATATTGTTGACGCAAAGTTTTTACCCAAAAACGGGCCTAACGGTGCATATTCCCACTTTTGAATATCTCTTGCGCTCCAATCATTTAACAGCACCATTCCAAAAATATAATCGTCTGCTTCATTAATTGAAATAGGTTCTCCTAAATTATTGGAATCTGTAGTAATAAAAGCGGTTTCAACTTCCATATCTAAACTTCTTGAAGGTCCAAAAATAGGAGCTGTTGCGTCTTTTGGCAATGATTGCCCGTACGGTCTATGAATTGGTGTTCCAGAAACTATTACTGATGATGAACGCCCATGATATCCAATTGGCATATGTAACCAATTAGGCATTAGTGCATTATCCTTTCCTCTAAACATCATTCCTACATTGGTAGCATGTTCTTTACTTGAATAAAAATCAGTATAATCACCCACACTAATTGGCAATAGCATTTCAACTTCATTTACATCAAAAATTACAACATCTCTATGTTTTACGTTATCTCTTAAAAGTGGATTTTTAGCATCAAAAACATCAGCAATTCTATTTCTAACCAACCTCCATGTTTTTCTTCCGTCAGAAATAAAATCATTTAACGAATCTTGCATAAACATATCATCTGTCAAAGGTATTCCTTCAAAATAACCTAATTGATGAAAAGCTCCAAGATCAATAGCATATTCACCAATTCTGGTTCCAATGGTTATAATGTCATCTTTGGTTATAAATACTCCAAACGGAATATTTTGAATAGGGAAATCGCAACTTTTCTCTATTTCTAGCCAAGATTTTCTATCTGGGTTATTAGCAGTAATTAACATATATAAATTATTTTGTTCAATTATTAAATATTTATATCAAATATATGAGATAATTGTTAATTGAAAGATGAAATTAGTATTTTTGCATCTAATTTTTTTAAAACAACAACAAATGCAACGCGACCAACTAATTTTTGATTTAATTCAAGATGAAAAAGAAAGACAAACTAATGGAATAGAATTAATTGCTTCTGAAAATTTTGTAAGTGAACAAGTAATGGAGGCAACGGGTTCTGTTTTAACTAACAAATATGCTGAAGGTTATCCAGGAAAAAGGTATTATGGTGGTTGTGAAGTTGTTGATATTATTGAACAAATTGCTATTGATAGAGCTAAGGAGCTTTTTGGTGCTGAATATGTAAACGTGCAACCGCATTCAGGTTCGCAAGCAAATGCAGCCGTTTATCAAGCTGTTTTAAACCCAGGTGATAAAATTTTAGGTTTCGATTTATCTCACGGAGGTCATTTAACACACGGTTCTCCTGTTAATTTTTCAGGAAAATTATATAAAACTTCATTTTATGGAGTTGAAGAAGAAACAGGTGTTTTAAATTATGATAAAATTCAAGAAACTGCTAAAAAAGAAAAACCTCAATTAATTATTGCTGGTGCTTCGGCATATTCAAGAGATATAGATTTTAAACGTTTTAGAATTATTGCAGATTCAGTTGGTGCGCTTTTAATGGCTGACATTTCACATCCTGCAGGTTTAATTGCGAAAGGGATTTTAAATGACCCTATTCCTCATTGTCATTTTGTAACTACTACAACTCACAAAACATTAAGAGGTCCACGTGGTGGAATTATAATGATTGGAACAGATTTTGACAATCCGTTTGGTTTAAAATTAAAGAGTGGAAAGCTTAAAAAAATGTCTACATTAATAAACTCGGCTGTGTTCCCTGGAAATCAAGGTGGACCATTAGAGCACGTAATTGCTGGTAAAGCAATTGCTTTTGGTGAAGCTTTAACAGATAATTTCTTACATTATCAAATTCAAGTTAAGAAAAATGCAGCAGCAATGGCTGATGCATTGGTAAGCAAAGGATATAAGATCATTTCGGGAGGAACAGATAATCACAGTATGTTAATTGATTTACGAAATAAAAATATTAGTGGTAAAGATGCTGAAAACGCATTGGTAAAAGCTGATATTACTGTAAATAAAAATATGGTTCCTTTTGATGATAAATCACCTTTTGTAACTTCTGGAATAAGAGTTGGTTCTGCGGCAGTAACTACTCGTGGTTTAAAAGAAGAAGATATGATAGCAATTGTTGATTTAATTGATGAAGTGATAGAAAATCATGAAGATGAATCAATTTTAGAGAATATCGCTGAAAAAGCAAATAAAATGATGTCGCACAGACCATTATTTACTTGGTAAAATATATTTATACATAGAAAAATACAACCCGCCTAGTGCGGGTTTTTTCATGCTTTTTTATTTCTCAATTGTGATTAGAGTTACATAATTTCTTGCTGCAAATGATTAACTTTAAACATTGAAAATCAAACATTTAATAAGATAATAAATGTTAGCTATATTCATATTATAAATATCAATTATGTTTATATACCCATTGGTTTTTAAGAAATAAATTTGCATAATAAATATATAAAATTATAAAAATATGGAATCACAACAAGAAATTACATCAATGCCAAGAATTGGAGATAAAGCTCCTGAATTTCAAGCAGTAACAACGCAAGGAGATATCAATTTTCCAGCAGATTATAAAGGGGATTGGGTAATATTATTTAGCCACCCAGCAGATTTTACACCTGTGTGTACTTCTGAATTTATGACTTTTGCATCAATGGAAGATAAATTTGCAGAAGCTAACTGTAAACTAGTAGGTTTATCTATTGATGGACTTTATAGTCATATTGCTTGGTTACGTTCAATTAAAGAAAAAATTGAATACAAAGGAATGAAAAATATGGAGGTTAAGTTTCCTTTGATAGAGGACATAACTATGAATGTGGCTAATAAATATGGTATGGTTCAACCAAATGAAGATACCACAAAAGCAGTTAGAGCAGTATTTTTTATTGACCCTAAGGGAATTATTAGAGCTATCATTTATTATCCGTTAAGTTTAGGTAGGAATTTTGATGAATTATATCGTGTAGTTGTAGCGTTACAAGCTGCAGATGCTTTTGATGTTGCTACACCAGCTGATTGGAGACCGGGAGATGATGTAATTATTGGCCCTGCTGGTTCTTGTGGTACTGCAGAAAACAGAATGGAAGGAAAAGAAGATATGGATTGTAAAGAATGGTATTTCTGTACTAAGAAAATTAGTAAAGAAGAAGTTCTAAGTAAAGTTTTAAAAAAATAAACTAACTAAAAAT
>NZ_WTAR01000097.1 GCF_013139515.1 Lutibacter sp. | reverse complement strand
TAGTGACATCCTTTTTTGAAAAAAAAGATATAACGAAAAGCCCGACCGCTTGCGGTAACGCCCAAATTAGTATTAAAAAGAAAGAAGATACTTTGTGAAGTTTTCCTGGTTATCTTCCCACAAAATTGCGGTAGAACGTAGCACCTTCTTTATAAATAAAGGGTTGCTAAGGCTTCAACAGGTCTATTCCCTCTGCCTTTCTTAATAACTAAATCATTGTGTTTATGAACTTGAGTGCAAATAAACGGCATATTCCCTTCATTTACAAATGATTTGAGTTTTTTATCTATTTAGGTAATATTGTTTTGGTTAATTCATTTAAAGTTTCAACTTTATTTGCAAAATCACCTTTTATTGACTTTCTAAATTGATTCAAGTTTTCAACCAAATCATTGATATTCTCTGGTATTACTTCTTCAAAAAACTGCCGTAAGCGCTTGGCTAAAGTTGGTGATTTTCCGTTGGTTGAAATGGCAATTTTTACATTTCCTTTGGTTACAATACCTCCTAAATAAAAATCGCATAACTGTGGTGTGTCTGCAACATTAATTAATATGTTTTCAGCTTTAGCATCTTCATATATTTGTTTATTAACTTGCTCATTATTAGTTGCAGCAATAACTAATTGCTTGTTTTTTAAGGCTAACTTATTATACCTAGCTTTTGATACTGATACATTAAATTTATTAGTAAGTTCAAGTACATCTTCATCAAAATCTATTGAAACCACTAACACATTTGCATTTGGACTAGATTTTAACAAAAAGGACAGTTTTTCACATGCAACTTTCCCTCCTCCAACAATTAAAACGTTTAATTGTGAAACTTTTAAAAAAATTGGATATAACTCATTTTGTTCCATAATTCTTAAACTTATTTCTCACTATTGACGAGAACTATTATGAGAAATTACATTTAGTTCTTCATAAAACGAACGCAATTTTACACTTTCTTTTACCACTTCTCCAATTACAATAATAGCTGGCGATGCTAGTTTTTTATTTTCAACAATTTCTAAAATAGAATCAATAGTACCCAAGCCAATTTTTTCGTTTTTAGTAGTTCCATTTTGGATAATTGCTGTTGGGATATTATTTTTATTAAACTTTTTGAAAACCGAAACAATCTCATTTAATTTACTCATTCCCATTAAAATTACAACTGTTGCAGTTGATTGTGCCGCTAAATAAATATCATTTGATAATTTTCTTTCAGAAGTAGTTCCTGTAATTACCCAAAAACTTTCAGAAATACCTCTTTGGGTTAAAGAAATTCCCTGACTTGCTGGCACAGCCATTGATGAAGAAATTCCTGAAATTACTTCAGTTTCAATCCCAAAGGATTCTATAAATTCAATTTCTTCTGAACCTCTTCCAAATATAAATGGATCTCCTCCTTTTAAGCGAACTACATTTCCATGTTGAAATGCATTTTCTACAATTAATTTATTAATTTCATCTTGAGAATACGTATGTAAACCCTTTCGTTTTCCAACAAAAATAAGCTTTGTGTTTTTTGATACATAATTCAATAACTCTCTGTTTATCAAAGAATCATACAAAACAACAGTTGCTTTTCTCAAGGCCTTTACACCTTTTACTGTAATTAAATCTGGATCTCCTGGTCCAGCACCAATTAAAGTGACTTTTGGAACTTTTTTAAACTTCATTTGTTGCTGTTTTAGTTCTAAATTGGTTTACTTTTTCATAAAACAACTTCGCATCGCTCACATATTTTTGAGCAAATTCTTGTGAAGGTTTATTGGTTTTAATTTGATAAACAAATTCTGAAAATGATGATGTTAATTCAATTTCATTTCCAAAAGTTTCTTCAAATTGTGTAATAATTCCTGCTTGTGTATTTGTTTTCTTCCCTTCAGTAATTAACAAGGCTTTTGCTGTGTTTACAATACTTGTGTACGAATAATAAATACTATCAGAATATTGATTTAATTTTAATGCTTCAGAAGCATAATTTATTTTCTCTTCACTTTCAAACAGTAAAGTAGCAACCAAATCAATAACTACACCTGCACATTCACCAACTCCAACAGCTTTAGCGTATGTTTCTTCAGTTCCCCAATCAATAAAATCGGTTTGAGTTAAATTTGAAGAATCAGCCAAAGGTTTTAATAAATTATAGAAATAAATCTCACCTTGTCTATCATAATAATTTAAAAAAGTTTCTTTATTAATTAAATTTGCTTCAAAATTATTCAAAATAGTTCTTAAGGCTTCCGGACCTCTTTTACTTGGAATTTTAATTACCTTATTTGCAATTCTTCCTTTTCCATCTCCTAAAACACCTCCACCTAATAACACTTGCAATGCAGGCGCCACTAAATTTCCTGATTTAATTGACATTCCTTGAAAGCCAATTTGAGCCATTGTATGTTGTCCACAAGCGTTCATACAACCACTAATTTTTATGGTAATTTCTTTATTATTAGCGTATTTTGGAAATTCATTTCTTAACACATTCTCAAGCTCTCTAGAAATACCTGTACTACTTGCAATACCCAAATTACACGTGTCAGTTCCTGGGCAAGATGTAATATCTAAGGTGCTATTGTAACCGCTTTCAGCAAATCCTAATTTATTTAATTCAACATAGAAAAAAGGCAATAACTCATTTTTTACATGATGAATTAATATATTTTGACGTAAGGTTAAACGCAATTCATTAGCTGCATATTTCTTTATTAAATTGGCTAATAAGCGTGCTTTATCTGTATAAAAATCACCTAAAGGAATTTTAATTCCAATGGCGCTAAACCCAGCTTGTTTTTGTAGAATTACATTCGTTTTTTTCCACAAATCATACGCAGTTCTATCTTCTATTTCTACTGAAGGAATTTCAATTTCAGGAATAGTTATTTCAGTATCAAAATTTGAAGTATCTATTTTAAATGTTGTGTGCGACAATGCTTTTTGTTCTTCCTCTATTAAAGTTTTAAAAGCATCTAAACCTATTTCTTTTACTAAAAATTTCAGCCTAGCTCTTGCCCTTTTTGATCGTTCTCCATATCTATCAAACACACGTAAAACAGCTTCCGTAATTGGAATAATTTTATCTACTGAAATAAATTCATACAAAACATCTGCCAAACGTGCTTGTGATCCTAAACCACCTGCCAACAATATTTTAAACCCTCTTTTTCCATCTTTTAGTTTCGCTATAAAACCCAAATCGTGCATAAAACTTAAAGCAGTATCTTCATCGGTTCCTGAAAAAGAGATTTTAAATTTCCGCCCCATTTCCTGGCAAATTGGATTTCTTAAAAAGAATTCAAAAACAGCTTGTGCATAAGGTGAAACATCAAAAGGTTCATTTGGATCTATACCTGCAGTTTCTGATGCTGTTACATTTCTTACCGCATTTCCACAAGCTTCACGCAAGGTAATATCATTTTTTTCTAATTCAGCCCAAAGTTCAGGTGTTCTATCTAAACTTACGTGATGAATTTGAATATCTTGACGTGTAGTAATGTGCAATCTTCCGCGCGAATATTCATCTGAAACTTTTGCAATTCTATGCAATTGTTCGCTTGTTACTTTTCCGTAAGGCAGCTTGATTCGAATCATTTGAACACCAAACTGTCGTTGTCCGTAAACGCCACGTGCTAAACGTAAACTTCTAAAACGTTCCTCATCAATTTTCCCTTCGTAAAATAGACTTATTTTTTTTTCTAAGTCAATAATATCCTTAGCGACGATCGGATTTTCGATCTCGCTTCTAAAGCTTTGCATGGTGTTATTTTTTTTAGTTAGTAAAAAAATTTCCTAGTTCATAAGCTAATATGAATTAAAATTTATTGTATGTTTTTGATTTTTAGTTTCTTAACCTAATCTATAAAGCCGGCACCTACCGTATTGTTTGTTTGTGGATCTATTAAAATAAATGCTCCGTTTGTTCTATGTTTTTTAAATGAATCAAAGAAAATTGGTTTGTTTAATTGCAATGAAACTGAAGCAATATCATTAATTCTCAAACTAGATACATTGGTTTCAATTCCAGAAAAATCAGTTTCAATTTTATTATTAATTGCACTTACTTTTGCCAACACTTTATTCACTCCATGTTGTAACACATATTTTGAACCTGCTGTTAATTCTTTTGTACACATCCAAGAAACTGTGGCTGTAAATTTTTTGTCAACTTTTGGTAATTCATTTGCTTTCACAATCATATCACCTCTACTCACATTTACATCGTTTGCCAATGTTACAGATATAGAAGACCTTCTTGAAGCGCTTTCGTACTTTTTATCATTAAAGTAAATTTCTTTAATTGTTGTTTTTGTTTCTGATGGTAATACAACCACTTCATCACCAACTTTTATATCACCTCCGTAAACCTTACCTGCATATCCTCTGTAATCGTGAAATTCTTCAGTTTTTGGACGAATAACAAATTGTACAGGAAAACGCATTTTTCCATTATTATAAACATCAGCAGTGTCTAATTTTTCTAAATGTTCTAATAATGTTTT
>NZ_WTAR01000022.1 GCF_013139515.1 Lutibacter sp. | reverse complement strand
AATTATTCAACTTTTATTTTTGGTTTCATTGAGTTCATTTTCACAAGTTGGAGGTGAAAGTATTTATAATTTTTTAAATTTAACAGGCTCAGCAAAACAAGTAGCTTTAGGTGGTAAAACATTAACTGGAGTTGCAACAAAAAGTCGGACATTTTTTTAAGACCTATGCTACATATTTTAAATTGTTAACTTCTAGCTCTACTTCTTTCGGTGTTTTATAATTTAAAGAAGAATGCAATCTTCTTCTTCTATTATACCAAACCTCTATATATTCAAATACTTCAAAATTAACACCTAAAAGGAACATTCAAAAGTATCATTTAAATTTTCAACCTTCTGTAATTTTAAAACGATGGCTGAAGAAGGGAATTCTAACCTACAAAGAAGGAAGTAAAAGTAGGTAAACTAATAATTTCCTGATAATCGAAGATGTGTATTGTTTTTTTTGTCTTCAACCAAACTCTTTATTGCCAAATCTAGCGGACTCTCAATTTTGAGTAAATCTTTTTTAGATACGTGTGTATAAATCATAGTAGTTTCGGGTTTTGCATGACCCAATAATTCTTGGATATAACGTAAATCTATCCCGTTTTCTAATAAATGTGTGGCATAACTATGTCTTAAAGTATGTGGTGTAACTCGTTTTGTAATTCTAGCAATTTTGCTTGATCTGTGTAAAAATGCCCGAACACTTTCGGCACTATACTGCTGGTATGGCTTTCCTTCAACAAAATAGTTTTTTGGTTCGTAACTCATTAAATAATTTTGCATTAAAGGAATAAAACTTTGTGCTAAAATTATATTTCTATCTTTTCTGCCTTTACTGTTTTTAACAATCAGTTGTCTTCTATCAATATCTATATGACATAATTTTAAGTGTAATAATTCACTTATGCGCAAGCCTGCCGAGTAGATCATAGCCAATACCGATCTGTGTTTTAAATTTTTAGTGTACCGTAGTAAATCAATTACTTCTTCTTTAGATAATACGGTTGGTAATATTTTACTCTTTTTTGGTCGCTTTAATTGAAGTTCGTTAATTTGACATTCAGGGTAAAATGCTTTAAATAATTTTATGGCACTAAAAAATTGCCGATGTGTGCTTATACTGTATTTTCTAGGTATAAAAACATCTTCAATAAATTGCTCTACAGTTCTGTTAGTGATTGTTGTAAGTGGAGTGTCTTTCAAATAATTAATAAAATCAGCCACAAAAGTAACATAGGTTTTAACAGTACTTTCGCTATAACACTTACCCTTTAAATACTTAACATAGGCTTTTATAATTTCTTTATTTTTTGCTGAAATTTTTCTAGGTTTTCGTACGGTACTTACAGTAAGCTCATTATTATACATAGAATCGTCTAATTTAAAAACCGCTTCGTTTTTAAGTGTTTTTTTTATTAAATCGATATTTTTTGAAGAGTATTCAATATACCATCCTCTTAATGTTTGACTCCAAACAGTATCATTAATAGCTTTAATTTTATTTTTAAGCACATCATTATACGGGAAAATTAAGAGTAATTGTATTTTTTTTCGGTGTGTTACTTTTTTTAAAAGTATAGTAGGTTTCATAGATTTAATTTTTTCATAGCAATTCAAATATAAACAATTTTAAATTGAATTATTAAAAATAAAATGAATAGTTATGAAACGAAGTAAGCTATCTATAAATCCTTTCTTCCTTTAAAGTTTGAAGGGTATAAATCAATCCCTTTTTTTTCAGCAGCTTTTAAAATAAAAGGAATAAGTAGGGTAGCCCCTGGTATAATCATAAATGGAACGCCAATACCTATAATTTTAAAAATATCTGCAACTTGAGTTTTTAAATGACTTTCTTCAGTTTTTGAAATTGGTTTATTTGAAACAAATTTTATAATTATGCGTGAAGCTTCTTTGGTATCAGTTGCCTCGTTTTTCATTCCAATTAAAAAATCATTAAGAGCTCTAGTTGTTCTTAATTTATTTTTTTTAACTAGTTGCGCAAATTCTGATTTTCCATTTTTTTCAAAAACGGAAACATCCAATTTTAAAAGTTGTTTTCTATCTTGCATTTAATTTACTCCTAAATAATTGTTTAAAGCTTTTAGATTCTCGTTATTCAAATCTACTCAGCTTCAACTATTACTATTTTTTCATCTACATCATCGGCTCCATGGGTTAGTTTCTTTAACCTTTTAACAAATACTATAAGTAGCAATCCAAATGAAACACAAAATATAAGTACACCCATAAAAATAGTGTATTCACCAGCGCTTTGAGCGGCTTCACCTACCAAACCAGCTAGTTTATTACCAACTCCTGAAACCATAAAATAAGTTCCCATCATTAAAGAAGCGTATTTTATAGGTGCTAATTTGGTGATAAACGATAAGGCAACGGGTGAGATACTTAATTCTCCAATTACGTGTAATAAATAAGCTCCAAACATCCAGTAAATAGATGCTTTACCGTCTAGCGAGCTTGCAGTTTCAAGTGCAGCCGCAGCCAACAATAAAAACCCTAAACCAGTAATAATTGTACCGGCTCCCATTTTAAAGAGTGAAGAACTTTCTTTTCCTTTTTTACGCCAACGTGTCCAAAACCAAGCTACAGGAACTCCAAATAAAATAACAAAAAAGGCGTGTAATGCTTGTAAAAAACTTGTAGGTACGGTAAAGCCAAACATGACTCTGTCAATTTTATCGCGCGCATATAAATTCATTAACCCGCCTGCTTGCTCATAGGCTCCCCAAAAAACAATGACAATGATAAACGATAAGATTAAAACAATCATTCGGTCTTTTTCAATAGCAGTAAGTGGTACTTTTTTATTGGTTCCTTTTTCCTTCGGAATAATAACAAAATTCCCAACATCTTTTAAATATTTTTGACCCCATATGTATACGATCTGTCCAATAGTCATACCAATACCAGCCAATCCAAATCCGTAATGCCAGTTAATAACTTCACCCACATAACCAACAATTAAAGGTGCTGCAAAGGCACCAATATTAATTCCAATATAAAATATGGTAAATGCGGTATCTCTTTTAGCGTCACCTTTGTTATACAACCCTCCAACCATGGTTGAAATGTTTGGTTTTAAAGCTCCAACACCTAAAACAATAAGGACCAATCCTGAGTAAAAAGCTGTTATGGTATCAAAAGCTAAAATTATATGTCCGGCTACTAATAAAAAACCACCCAGCATCACCGTTTTTTTCTGCCCTAATAAACGGTCAGCCAGTAAACCACCTGGAACAGATAATACATATACAAACATGGTGTACCAACCATAAAGTTCAAGTGCAGAGACTTTATCCCAACCTAAACCTGCATTGCTATCAGTAGTTTTTGCAGTTAAATACAAAATTAAAATAGCGCGCATACCATAGTATGAAAAACGTTCCCATAACTCAGTAAAAAATAAGATATATAATCCTTTAGGATGTCCCCATAATGTTTGTTCTTGTACTTTGCTTGTCATATAAATAATTTATTTTAAAAGTGCTAAATATACTCTTTTATTATGAATTATTTTTGTGTTAAGTTTTGATTTAAAATTGCTGTAAAAAAAATCCTCTTACTTAATTAAAAGTAAAAGGATTTTAAAAAATTGGGGTTTAATTAGTTATTTACCCTTCTTTAGTATATTCAGATTTTGAAGTTACTTCAATAGTTTTAGCAATGTTTGTTGATGGTTTACCACCTTTAAAAGCAACTTTATAATCAACTAAAGTTAAGTTTACTTTTGTTTCAACAGTAATTTTGTTTCCTGAAACAGTAATGGTAGCAGTTTCAGTAATTGCTTTTGTAATACCGTGTAAATTCATTTCCCCAGTAATAGTAGCATTGTAAGTTCCATCTGCTTCAAAATTAATAGCTTCAAGATTGGTAATTTGACCTTTAAATTTAGCCTTTGGAAATGTTTTAGTATCTAAAAACTTTTTACTGTTATAATGTTTTTGCATTAATGCTTTTTCAAATTCAAACCCCTGCATGGGTACAGAGTAAACTACTTCTCCGGTAGCTGTATCTAATGTGCTTACTACTTTATAATTATTGGCACTAATATCTTCAACAGCTGTGTGTGAAAAGAAGTTGATGTGGCCAGCTTTAGTGACTAATTTACTAACTGTTGGTAGTGTAAATGCTGATGTTATTGCTAAAATTCCTGAAATAGCAATTGTGAAAAGTAATTTTTTCATGATAGTTGTTTTTAGTTATAAATTATGTTTGTTAATTGTTTTTATTAATTCTGAATGATATTGCATTTTTCAAGTATTACATCTTCGTACAATTCTAAATCTTCATCGTAACCAGCACCTGAACGGATCACTCCTTTTATACTTGCTTGGTCGCCTACTTTAAAGTTTTCGGTATTCATATTTGTTTCAGTTGTAAAAGTGCAACTTACACCTGCTTTATCAGTTTCGGTTTTTAGAAATAGTACTTTCTGATTGTTTAAATCTTCAGAAATGGAAGCAACAGTTCCTGAAATAGCAATTATTTTTGATTCTCCTTCTTCATCTAAATATTTATTATTTGCTTTAGTAGCATCGGTTAAGAATTCTTTTACCAATGCAGAAGCTTCTAATTTATAATCAACGGTAGCTGCTTGTATATTTCTGTGAGGTTGATTAAACATAAAGTAGATAACTGCGCCACCAATAATAATTCCGCTAACGAGAAGAATTAAACCCCATTTTAGTATTCTTTTTTTCATTTTTAATAGTTTTTATGAATTTCTAGAATTTTAATAAATAGTAATAAACCATTTTTTTAATAGTCTGTATAGTTTTGCAATCCTAACATGAAAATGAATAAAAACATAGAATAAGTTGTAACTTGTTGATTGTTAGTGTTCAAAAATGTTATAAAATATAATTAAGAGAATGCAATATGTTAGTAGCAAAATTTTGACAGTTGTGTAACAAATGTTCATTAAACCTTTTTAAAAAGTGAGAGTCTTAATAAAATCTTTGAAACATCTAATTTTATGTTGAGTAACAAATATAGCTTTTCATTAAAAAATTAGTTATGAAATTTGAGATGTAAACAATAAATTTTAATAGTAAAAAAACAATATATGAGCAAATTAAATTCACTAGCCATAAGTGATAACGGGTTTATTTTTAAACCATCTACAGGTGAGTCGTTTACAACAAATGAATTAGGTTTATTAATTATTCATCATTTAAAAGAAGGAAAACCCGCCAATGAAATTATTGATGAAATTACAACTGAATTTGAAATAGATAAAGTAACTGCAGGTCGTGATTTATATGAGTATTTAGATTTTTTAAAACGTGAAAATATGTTAGACTAAGTTATGGCATCAAAAAAAATAACTATAGCAGTTACAGGTTTAAATAATATTGATAGTCCAGGTCCTGGAGTTTCTGTAATTAGAGGAATAAAAGATTCAGGAATGAATGTTCGAATTATAGGTTTAGCCTATGAAAATTTAGAACCAGGAATTTATATGCCAAATTTGGTAGATAAAACGTACCTAATGCCTTTCCCTTCAACAGGAAGTGAAGCATTTTTAGATCGTTTAACGTATATTCAGGAAAGAGAGCAATTAGATTTAATTATTCCAAATTTTGATTCAGAATTGTACTTATTTATAAAATTTAGCAAAAAATTGTTAGAAATGGGTATTCGTACATTCTTACCAACTATGGAGCAGTTTGAAGAACGACATAAAGATAATTTACCTGAGTTTGCTAAAAAATATAATATTACCGTACCAGCTAGTAAACCAATTTTAAATAGTAAAGAATTGGCAAATTTGCCAAAACCTTTATCATATCCATATTATATAAAAGGTAAGTTTTACGAAGCTTATAAAGTGGTAAACCAAAGTCAAGGTGTGTATTATTTTAATAAATTATCTGCAAAATGGGGACTTCCAGTTATAGTACAAGAAGCAGTACATGGAACAGAAGTAAATGTAATTGCATTAGGTGATGGAGAAGGAAATACAATTTCTGCAGTTGCTATGCGTAAACAATATATTACAGATAAAGGAAAGGCTTGGGGAGGAATTACATTAAATGATGAACGTTTACTTGAAATAACACATCATATTATGAAAGAAACAAAATGGCGTGGTGCTATGGAACTTGAAATGATAAAGACTGATGATGGTGAATATCATTTAATTGAAATTAATCCTCGTATACCAGCTTGGGTGTATTTAGCAGTTGGCGCAGGGCAAAATATTCCTGAAATGTTATGCAGAATGGCAATGGGAGAAAAAGTAGCACCAGTAACTGAATACGCTTACGGTAAAATGTTTATCCGTTATTCGTGGGATTTAATAGGTGATATTGCCGATTTTGAAAAAATAATCATGTTTGGAGAATTATAAAAATGAAAAAAATGAATAAAAAAATATATGAACGCCCGGTATTAAGAAAAGTTGTTGAAGGAATTCCAAACAAATTTGGAAGTGTAAAAAGGTTGCAACCCATAGAAACTATAGACAATGTACCCATTGATGGTATTATTGAAAAATATGGATCTCCAGTGTTTGTTATTTCTGAAAAAACAATGCGAGAAACCTATAGAACTGCGCATAGAGCGTTTTCTACACGGTATCCAAAAGTGCAATTTGCATGGTCATATAAAACTAATTATTTAGATGCTGTTTGCCGTATTTTTCATCAAGAAGGAGCTTGGGCTGAAGTAGTTTCAGGCTTTGAATATGAAAAAGCAATAGATAATGGCACACCTGGAAATAAAATTATTTTTAACGGACCAGATAAAAGCGATGCCGATTTAATAAGAGCCATCAACAATAAATCATTAGTTCATATAGATCATTTTGATGAATTGTACACAATTATTGGTTTGGTTGATAAATTAAAAGAACGTCCACAAGTTGCAATTCGGGTAAATATGGATACAGGAATTATTCCTCAGTGGGATCGTTTCGGATTTAATTATGAAAATGGTGAAGCTTGGAATGCAATAAACAGGTTACTTTCTAACGGAAAAATAGATTTAATTGGGTTACACATTCATATAGGAACGTATATAACAATGTCTAAAGCATATGCTACTGCAGTTGAAAAATTAGCAGCTTTGGCAAATAAAACATACGATCGTTTTCAAACTAGTATTGGCTATATTGATGTTGGTGGAGGTTTTGCATCACAAAACACATTACAAGGTGCGTATATGCTAGCAACTGACACTACACCAAGTTTTGATGATTATGCACATTCAATTACAACGGCTATGACAGCTGTTAATTTTCCAAATAATGAAACTCCAATGTTAATTTTAGAAACAGGACGGGCTTTAATTGATGATGCCGGCTGGTTGGCAGGAACCGTTTTAGCAAATAAGCGTTTAGCTGACGGAAGACGATCTATGGTAATTGATGCAGGTGTAAATTTAATGTTCACTGCTTTTTGGTACGATCACGAAATTTATCCGGTACATGAATCAAGTTTTCAATCAGAGCCAACAACAATTTACGGGCCTTTATGTATGAATATTGATGTGATTCGTAAAAATATAGATTTTCCAATGTTAAATAAAGGAGATCATTTTGTAGTGAAAAGAGTAGGAGCGTACACCATGACACAATGGATGCAGTTTATTACCTATCGTCCTAATATTGTTTTAATTGATGAAAAAGGAGAAGTGCATTTGGTACGAAAAGCTGAAGATAAAGAAGTATTTAGAAGACAAGAATTAGTGCCAGAATACCTTCAGAATAAATAAAATAGTGATAAAATGTTAGTCTGAGCTTGTAGAAGATAATTAAAGTAAACACTTCAACAAGCTCAGTCTTACAAATTAAAAAGTAATAATAATACGTCATAACGAAGAAGGAACGACTAAAATTACCTGTAATTAAGAAGTTCAAATTTTAAGATTGCTTTGTTGCTCACTTCTCCTTTAGATTTGTAATTACTTTGTCATTCTTGCGAAGGCTGGAATCCATAAAATTATTATATGAAGTCCTATATATTTCAAATGAAAGATAAACTTTTAAAAAAAAGCCTTTTTATTGGAGAAGCTATTTTAACAAGCTACTCACAAATTTTTTTTACTGAAAATAAAATTTTAGCATCAATATTAGTTGTTGTAAGTTTTATTGATTGGTGGACAGGTTTAAGCGGACTTATAGCAGTTTTAACAGCTGTTGGCTTGTCTACAGTTCTTGAATATTCTCCAGTTATTGCTAAACAAGGGCTTTTTAGTTTTAATGCTTTGCTAGTAGGTTTAGGTATTGGCACGTATTTTTTACCAAGTTTAGAAGTATTGTTATTAATTATTGTTGGCGGTACTATCGCTTTTTTTAGCACAATAGTTATTATGGGATTGTTTGCAAAATATAAACTCCCATTTTTAAGTATTCCATTTTTGTTTGGAATGTGGTTAATGCTGTTAGCGTTTCCTTCATTTTCTAAAATAGCGTTAAATACAGAAGCTTTGTATCCTTCTAATATGTTTTTTAAATTAGGCGGAAATACACTTGTTGTAATTGTTGATACACTTACTACTTTTTTTGCTGATACTGGTTTTGACACCTATTTTTTATCATTAGGCGCAATTTTTTTTCAATTTAATATTTTGGCAGGAGTGCTTATCTCAATTGGTTTGTTAATTCATTCTCGAGTTAATTTTTTATTATCATTGGTTGGTTTTTTTGTAGCGTATTGGTTTTACTCATTTTTAGGAATGTACACGGGTTCGTTAAATTATACATACTATGGTTTTAACTTTATATTGTCAGCCATTGCCATTGGTGGTTATTTTTTAATTCCATCAAAAGCTTCATTTGTATGGAGTTTAGTGTTAATTCCTGTATTAGTAGTAACAACAATAGGTTCAGATAGGCTTTTTGCTTCTTTTGAATTATCGGCTTTCTCTTTGCCTTTTAATATGATTGTTATAGGAGTTTTATACGCGTTTAAAATACGTTACAATCAAGCAAAATCACCAATTTTAACCTTAATTCAGCAAAAAAATCCTGAAACTAATGCGTATTTATTCGATAGTCATTCAGCAAAGGAATATGCCGCTTTTACAATCCCTATTCGTTTGCCATTTATGGGACAATGGACAGTAAATCAAGGTCATGATGGTGCTTATACACACAAATTTTTTTTTAAATATGCTTGGGATTTTATTATTAAAGATGCTATTTCAGGAAAAGAATTTCAAGGAGAAGGACTATTAACAAGTGATTATTATTGTTTTGATAAACCAGTAATTGCTCCTGCAATGGGAACTGTTGTGGCAGTTGTTAATACTATTGAAGATAATGAAATAGGTGTTGCAAATACACTTCAAAATTGGGGAAATACAGTTGTAATACAACACGATATGTATTTGTTTTCAAAAGTAAGTCATTTAAAAAAAGGTTCAATTACCGTACATATTGGTGATGTTGTTGTTGAAGGTCAGGGAATTGGAAAATGTGGTAATTCTGGTCGTTCTCCATACCCACATTTACATTTTCAATTGCAATCTACTTCAAAAATTGGTGATCAAACTACGTTTTGGCCATTGTTTGAATATATTGTGAAAGATGATAACTCATCATTAAATTTGGTAGAAAAAGGAATTCCGAAGGAAGGAGAAACTATAGCTACTATTTCTACAGTTACTTTATTGCAAAATGCTTTTAAATGGAATCCTGGTGATGAATTTGAGCTAAGAATAATGAAAGATGCTGAGAAAGAAGTTAGTTATTCAATTATAAATGAGGTTGATAGTTATAACCAGTCTTATTTGCACTGCTTAAAAACAAATGCAAAACTGTATTATGAAAATAATGGCAAAACGTTTTCTAGCTTAAATTATTTGGGTTCTAAAAGAAGTGCGTTGTTTTATTTTTATCGTTCTTTTTATAAAGTAGTGTTAAGCGATCAAACTAATTTGTTGATAAAAACAAGGTTTCCTGTACATCATTTATACCGATTTCCTTTATTAACAATTCAAGATTTTTTAGTTCCTTTAGTCCTATTTTTAAAAGGTAAATATCAACTTTCTTATAAAGAAACGGAGCAAACGTTTAGTCCTCAAAATATGGAACTTCAATCTAAAATTGAAGGAAATAAAAATCGCGTACTATTTTCAGCTAACAGTGTAGTATTTAAAAATAAGACGATACATATTGAATGTAAAACCTCAAAAAATTCAAAAATTAAATTAAAATGGGAAAACAACTTACAGTAATATTGGTTTTGTGGTTGGTAACTGCTGCCAATGCACAAAAAGCATCCTTATCATTTAAACAAGTAGATAGCACAACGTATGCACTTTATTTAAAACAGGATTGGAAGCCTTTATTAGCTTTAGGGAAAGAATCTAGAGCTGCAGGAATTGATTTTTATTATTTGAAAGTTCGTATGGGAATTGCCTATTTTAAAGAAAATAAAATGTTAAATGCCATTCAATTATTAGAAGAAGCATATGCGGTTGATACGTATGATGTTGTAGTGCAAGAATATTTATATTGGTCATATCGTTATAGTGGTTTGTTATTAGAATCACGTTTATTTTATGATAAAATGAATAAGAAGTTAAAAGAATCCATTAATTTGGAATATCCCTTTGTAAGTTCTTTAAGTTTAAATGTATTGGCAACTAACAATGTAGATTATGATGCTTTATTAAAAGCCGATACAAATTCAGAAGATGGAGATATACGTTTATTTCCTGAAAATTATCAGTTGTATTCATTAGGGCTTAGCCATCCTTTGTCAAAACGAGTAAATTTATTTCATCAGCTTTCAGTAATGTCAACTACATCAGTTCAGCAAGGAAATAGCGGAGATTTACTTGAAAACCAGACATATAAAGGAAGCGAAACACGCTATTATGCAGATGTAACTGTTGCTTTAGGAAATAGATGGTATTTAGATACATTTATACATGTTGTTTATGGAGATTATGATAATTTAAATGTAGATACTACAATTCCTGTTGGAGGACCAGGAAGATCAACTTCATCATCTTCAACTATAAATTATAGCGATATTGTTTTTGGTGGTTCATTGTCAAAAGCTTCATACTTTATGAGAAATACCATAAATGTTTCGGTTTCTAATTTAAATGGTTACAACCAATTTCAAGCAGGTTATAATATGGCTTTATACCCTTTAGGAAGCACTTTATTTGTGCCATTTGGAGGTCTTCAATATCAAAATGAAGATCCAGATTCAAGCACGATTTTTACAGGAGGTTTATCTGTTAACACCGAAAAGTTTTCAATTGTTGGTTACGGAACTGTTGGTGATATGCATAACTTTACAGCTAATAATGGAGCAGTACTTTACAATCAAGCTGCAACAGCATTGAATGAATTTGGAGCAGTAGTCCAATTTTTTACTAAAAGTTCAACTATAAAAGTAGGTTATTCTTTTATGGAGCTAGAAGATAATTATTATACTGAAAATTTAGATAGCACATCAAAAGTATTTACATTTAACCAACAAAATATAACAGCAGGAATTACATGGAAATTTTAAGAAAGATAAGTATTATAGGATTGTTTATTTTATGTGTGAAACCCGTAGTATTTGCACAAGTAAATTTTACAAATTTACAAGAAGCATTTAGTAAAAGTTATTCATTTGAAGCAGATGGGGATTATAAATTAGCCGCAGATGAGTTAAAAGGTTTATACGATGAAAACTCCTATGAAACCAATTTACGTTTAGGTTGGTTAAACTATATGGCCGGAAATTTTACCGAATCTATTATTTTTTATAATAAAGCAAGTGAATTGATGCCTTATGCTGATGAACCAAAATTTGGAACTATTTTTCCATTAGCTGCCATAGGTAATTGGGAAGAAGTAATAATTATATATAAAAGTATTTTAGAAAATTCGCCACATAATACCAAAGCAATGTATTATTTAGGAACTATTTATTACAATCGTTCACAATTTGACAAAGCTCAAATGTATTATAAACAAATAGTAGATTTATATCCTTTTGATTATGATGGTTTATTAATGTATGGCTGGACAAATTTGCAACTGGGTAAAAAGAAAGAAGCAAAAGTGTTATTTCAAAAAGCACTATTAAATAAACCAAATGATGTATCAGCATTAGAAGGATTGGCATTGGCAACTAAATAAAATAAGTTAGATTGTCTTTTTGAACAATTTTATGGTTAGTTGTTTTGTAAAGTTTAAGAATTAAGGCTGTTTTAATTAAATTAGATGACTTCTAAAATTTAATATTTAAATCTAAACGAATTCTTGTTCCAGTTTCAAGTGTTGTTCCTGTGGTTTCTAGTCCTTCCACAAAATAAGTTCTTAAAACAGTATTGAATTGTTTGTTAATTTTATATTTAATTCTGAATTCGTGTCCATCAAAATTACTAGAACGTGTGTAGTCACTAGTTCCCCAACGCACCCAATCATCTTGAGCAAAAAAATCAACTAAAGCATATTTTTCAACATGTGCATAATAATATCCAAATTGAAATTTCTTAATGCTATACAATAAACTTCCTACGTAACCAGTTGTTTGATCTTCAAAAACATCAGCAATATCAGAGTTGTTTTTATAATCAGATAAATTTTCAAAATAATCTAAACCAAGTACCAAACCAATTTTGTTGAATTTGTATTGTAAACTTGTAGCCCAAATTTTATAATCTATTAAGAAAGTATGTGTTCCGTCTGGTTTATCAGGAATGTCATTTCCTTTAATAAAACCACTTGATAGTGTTAAATTATTCTCTCCAATAGTAGTATTTAATTTTAATTGAATGATAGATAAACTAGTATCATCACTAAAGTTTTCACCTGAGTGGCCAACAATAAAATGACCCAAAACAGGTGTTAATTTAGATTTTTCACTTAAATTAAAACTTCCTCCAAAAGCAATTCCCTCTGGATTTACATCTCCATCCCAAAGAAATTCATTTTGTTCCCAAAAAGGCATGCTGTTTTTACCAGCCCAAGCCCAAAGTCCTTTGTTAGATTTTAATTTTAGAAATGCTTTATCTATTGAAAAATCATCACTATGAAATTCTTTTCCTAGCGTAACATGTGGTGATTGTTGATTTGCAGGGTTTCCTGAACGAACACGCCCGCCAAATTCAATATTTTTGATTAATGTATAGTTAAATCCAAATCTTAAACGATAACGTAATCGATCTCTGTCATCTCTTGTTGTACCATCTGTTTTGTCAGAATTTCTATCCATTTCAGTTCTAAAACGCACATCTCCATAAAGTTTTAATTTTTTAGTGTTGGCTTGTGAATACGTGTTCATAGAAATGAAAGAAAGAAAAATAATTACTATGATTTTTGGTAAATGGTTCATGTTGGTTTGGAGTAGTTTGAATAGGATTTTGATATAATATTTTGCAAAATTATTATTAATCCACTAAAAAGGAGTGATAAATATCAGGGTTGATCAATTATTTTAAGGTCTTAAAGTTTATTGATGAAGCGTTCTACGATTCTCATTTTTATCTTTTAAAGAATAAAATGTTAAATATTTGTTAGCTATTTTATTCAATTTCGACAAACAGTCAAAATTGTTTACTTTTATCAAAATAAATAGATTTACTAATGGAAGATAATTTAGTACCAAATTACGACTTTGAAAAGCACTGGAATAATGCGTATCAAAAAACACCTGCTGATAGTTTAGGTTGGTATGAAGAAGATCCAATTCCTTCCCTGCAATTAATTTCAGAGTGTAATTTACCAAAAGATGCTTTAATTTTTAATGCCGGTGTTGGTGCAGCAACATTAATAGAATTATTATTAAATAAAGGATATTCAAATATTGTTGTAAATGATATTGCAGCTTCAGCATTAACTGAATTGAAAAATAATTTAACAGAATATAAGAATGCTGAGGTTAAATTTATTGTCGATGACTTAACAAATCCATCAGAATTACTAAAATTAAAAAATGTTGATGTATGGCATGATAGAGCTGTATTACATTTTTTTACTACTGAAGAACAACAAAAAGCTTATTTTGATTTAATTAAAAAAGTTATACGTTTAAAAGGATATGTAATTTTGGCCGAATTTAATTTAGAAGGTGCAAAAAAATGTAGCGGTTTAGATGTGTTTAATTATAACGAAGCTATGTTACAAGAACGTTTAGGTACTGATTTTAAGTTATTAAAGTCGTTTAATTACACGTATACACAACCTTCGGGTGGTTTAAGAGAATATGTATATACTTTATTTCAAAGAACAGTTTAAATTTAATGAAAGTACATCATATTCCATTTCAAAAAACAGGCTACTTTTCGCCTATAATTTGTGACTATTTAGACAAGAATCCTAAATTATCTTCATTTTATGGCAATTTTCCTGATTTAGCAGGATTTAAAAAACAGCTAAAACTTAAAAAAGAATCATTTCAACCCAATTCAAGAAAGGTTTTGGTTGAAGCATTAACACATCAATATAAAACTACTAAAACTTCTCAAAAAACACATCAAAATATTGAACTGCTTTCAGAAGAAAATACCTTTACTATTACAACTGGCCATCAGTTAAATATATTTACAGGCCCGTTGTATTTTTTATATAAAATAGTAAATACTATAAACTTAGCAAAGCACTTAAAAAAGGAATTTCCTCATCAGAATTTTGTGCCAATTTACTGGATGGCAACTGAAGATCACGATTTTGAGGAAATAAATTTTTTCAATTTAAAAAATAAAAAAATTGCTTGGAACCGACAAAGCAGTGGAGCAGTTGGTAGGTTAAAAACAAACGATTTTGATACTGTTTTTGAAGAGTTCTCAAAATTGATTGGAACTACAAAAAATGCAAATTATTTAAAAGAATTATTTAAAAACTCATATTTAAAACATAATAATTTAACTGCTGCTACTCGTTATTTAGTAAATGAACTTTTTGGGGAATATGGTTTGGTAATTATTGATGGTGATGACGTACAATTAAAACAACAATTTACACCAATTATTAAAGATGAGTTGTTGAATAATAGGTCATTTAAAGAAGTTTCTAAGACAAATAATGAATTAGGTAAAAACTACAAAATACAAGTAAACCCTAGAGAGATTAACTTATTTTATTTAAAAAAGGACTTAAGAGAACGCATAATTTTTGAAGACAATAGTTTTAAGGTTAATAATACAACAATTGCATTTTCTAAAGATGAATTGTTGGAAGAAGTCACAAATTATCCAGAACGTTTTAGTCCAAATGTAATTATGCGACCATTGTTTCAAGAGATAATTTTACCAAACATATGTTATATTGGTGGAGGTGGAGAATTGGCTTATTGGTTTCAATTAAAAAATTACTTTAATGCTGTAAAAACACCTTTTCCAATTTTATTGTTACGAAATTCTGTATTGTTAGCTTCAGAAAAACAATTAATAAAAAGTGCTAATTTGAATATTTCTTTGGAAGAATTGTTTGTTAAACAAGAATATTTAATTGCCAAAAAAGTAAAAGAAATTTCTAAAATTGAAATAGATTTTTCTGAACAAAAGAAACATCTAGAGCAGCAATTTATCAATTTAAAAGAACTAGCTAAACAAACTGATATTTCTTTTTTAGGTGCTGTAAATGCACAAGAAAAAAAGCAGCTAAACGGAATTTCTAATTTAGAAAAACGATTGTTAAAAGCACAAAAACGTAAACTTTCTGATGTTGTTGAAAGAATTACAAAGCTACAAAATGAGCTATTTCCAAATCAAAATTTGGAAGAACGTATACGTAACTTTTCTGAAATATATTTAGAACTTGGAACTGAATTTATACCTATGCTATTAAATACTTTACAGCCGTTGCAATTACAATTTAGTGTTATTGAAACTCACTAGTAAAGTGTAATTTAACCGTTGGATATTTACTTTGTGTCATTTGAATTGTAAATGCTGAATCTGCTAAAAACACTAATTGTCCTTGTTTGTCTTTAGCTAAAAAACGCTGTTTAATACGTTTAAATTCTTTAAATTCATCATTTTTAATGTCCTCAGGTTCAACCCAGCAGACTTTATGTAAGGGTAAGTTTTCGTAACTACAAGTTGCGCCATATTCGTGCTCTAAACGGTATTGGATAACTTCATATTGTAAAGCACCAACAGTACCAATTATTTTTCTACCGTTTAAATCTAAGGTGAATAATTGGGCAACACCTTCATCCATAAGTTGATCTAAACCTTTGGCTAATTGTTTAGATTTTAAAGGGTCGGCATTATTAACATATCTAAAATGTTCAGGTGAAAAACTTGGAACACCTTTAAAGTTTAGATTTTCACCTTCGGTTAACGTATCGCCAATTTTAAAGTTTCCTGTATCTTGTAAACCAACAATATCACCAGGGAAAGATTCATCAACAATTTCCTTTTTTTCAGCAAAAAAGGCATTTGGACTAGAAAATTTCATTTTTTTATTATTTCGAACATGTAAATAAGGTACATTTCGTTTAAAAGTTCCTGAAACAATTTTTATAAAAGCTAAACGATTTCTGTGATTTGGATCCATATTTGCGTGGATTTTAAACACAAAACCAGTCATTTTTTCTTCTTTTGAATCTATTAAACGCTCTTCAGAATTTTTGGGTTGTGGTGAAGGAGCAATTTCAATAAAACATTCTAATAACTCTTTAACTCCAAAATTATTTAAAGCTGAACCAAAAAATACAGGCTGTAAATCCCCGTTTAAATACTCTTCTTTGTTAAAAGGTGGGTAAACTTCAGTAACTAATTCTAATTCTTCTCTTAATGTTTCAGCTGGAGTTTCTCCAATAATTTCATCTAATTCAGGAGTAGAAATATCAGTAAATTCTACACCTTCTGATATGGTTTGTTTATTATCTCCAGAAAATAGATTTATTTTCTTTCCATACACATCATAAATTCCTTTAAAATCATACCCCATTCCAATAGGGAAACTTAAAGGTGTAACTCGTAATCCCAATTTTTGTTCAACTTCATCTAATAAATCAAACGCATCTTTTCCTTCACGATCTAATTTATTGATAAATACAATTATTGGAATTTTACGCATTCTGCAAACTTCAACCAGTTTTTCAGTTTGTTCTTCAACACCTTTTGCAACATCAATTACAACAATTACACTATCTACTGCAGTTAAAGTTCTAAAGGTATCTTCAGCAAAATCTTTATGCCCAGGCGTATCTAAAATATTTATTTTTTTGTCTTTGTAAATAAAAGCAAGTACTGAAGTAGCTACAGAAATACCACGTTGACGCTCAATTTCCATAAAATCGGAAGTGGCACCTTTTTTTATTTTGTTGTTTTTTACTGCACCAGCTTCTTGAATTGCACCACCAAATAATAACAATTTTTCGGTTAATGTTGTTTTACCAGCATCAGGGTGAGATATAATTCCAAATGTACGTCTGCGTTCTATTTCTTCTAAAAAACTCATATTCAAATTTTGAGGTGCAAATTTAGGAATTTAAAGATTAAAGATTGAAATATAAAAGATTAAATGTTAGCTTATTTCAGTCATTCAATTATTTAATCTTTCAATTGAAAATTGTAAATTTGTTGCAATTCAAAAGATAATGAAAGAAGAACAGGTAATTTTAGTAAACGAAAAAGACGAACAGATTGGTTTAATGCCAAAAATGGAGGCGCATGAAAAAGCTGTATTGCACAGAGCATTTTCAGTATTTATTTTTAATGATAAAAGCGAGTTAATGTTGCAGCAACGTGCAGCTGATAAATACCATTCACCTTTGTTATGGACAAATTCTTGTTGTAGTCATCAGCGAAATGGAGAAAGTAATTTAGAAGCGGGTAAACGTCGTTTGCAAGAAGAAATGGGTTTTGTTTGTGAGTTGAAAGAAGTAACATCATTTATTTATAAAGCACCGTTTGACAATGGTTTAACTGAACACGAATTAGACCATATTATGATTGGGTATTATAGCGAAAACCCAATAATTAATAGGGAAGAGGTTGAAAGTTTTAAATGGATGACTGTTGAAGAAGTGAAAAATGATATGTTATTGCACACTGAAATTTATACTGAATGGTTTAAAATAATTTTTGAAAAATATTATAGTTTTATCAGTAAATAAAAATTATAAATGAAAGTAACCGTAAATAGAAAAGCACATTTTAATGCTGCTCATAGATTATACAACGCAGATTGGACAGATGCGAGAAACGCAACTGTATTTGGTAAATGCGCAAATCCAAATTATCATGGGCATAATTATGAGTTAATTGTTTCTGTGAAAGGTGAAATTCATCCAGAAACTGGTTTTGTGATGGATATGAAGGTGTTAAAAGAATTGATTGATGTTGAAATTGAAGAGAAATTCGATCATAAAAATTTAAATGAAGAAGTTGAGGCTTTTAAAACTTTAAACCCAACTGCTGAAAATATATCAGTGGTAATTTGGAATAAACTTCGCTTAAAAATTGATGAAAACTTAGAACTTTCAATTACACTTTACGAAACTCCAAGAAATTTTGTAACCTATTGTGGTGAATAAAAAAAGAAGCTTTTAAAAGCTTCTTTTTTTATGATATTATTACTCTTTTTTGCAAGTGCTTAATCCAAAAGGAGCGTATAACGGACAAAAACTTATAAAGCTTGTAAGTACAAAAACGCCAGCTAATGCTAAAAGAACAATACCTAAAGTTCCTGGAATTAAATCTGTAGCAAAATATAATACAGCAATTATAACAGCTATTAATACTCTTAACATCTTGTCAATGTTTCCCATGTTTTTTTTCATAATAAAAAAGGTTTAGTTTAAAATTTAATTCAAAATTATTCTAAATATAAGTAATTAGCAGTGACTGTAGTCACCACTCTACAAAATTTCAATTTTATTTGTGAGTTGTTTCACTTTGTTTTCTCCTTCTAATTTTTTTATAAGTCGGCTAATAACTTCACGAGCAGTACCTAATTCATTCGCAATTTGTCTGTGTGAAATTTTAATAGGATTTTTTTGGGTAATGTCCTTTTTCTCAACTAAATAAGTATAGAGTCTTACATCTAATTTATCAAACAAAAGATGATTGATTGTTTTTAACAATTCATTGTATCTAACATTGTATTGTTCAAAAAATAATTGGTTGAAATTAGGAAAGTTTTTAGCCCAATTATCAACTTTATTAACGGGTAATAATAAAACAGTGGTATCTTCCTCAGTAATTGCAAATACTTGGCTTGGTGTATTTTTTAAACTTGCTGAGAACGACATTACGCAACTTTCGGCCGGTTTTATGTAGTACAATAATAGTTCTTTGTCTTCGTATCTAGAAAATACTTTTATTAAGCCATTTAATACTATTGGAATTACTTTTACAAATTGACCTTCGCGAAGTAATTCCGTGTCTTTTTTAAACTGCATTGTTGTAGATGATGCTAAAATATCATTCAATAATGAACTTCCTAAAAATGAAAGTTCTGTTTTAATTAATTCATCTACATTCATTTATAATTATTCTTTTTTCTGTTTATTTAATTCATCTTGTAATTTACGCATTACTTTTTGCTCACGTTCTAAAGCTCTTTTTCTGTGAGTTTCAAACTCTTCTTCTGTTTCTTTTAAATTTGATTCGGCTTGCTTTATAATACTATAACTTTGTTTGTATTGTATAATAAAGAAAGTAAGTAAAGCTGCTAAACCACAAATAATTAAAACCATGAGTGTTTTAAAAAATGACTTGCTAAACTGAATACCTAAGAAAGAAATACTTTGTTTTTCGTTACTTAAAACAGTTGTGTTTTTTTTTGAAATAACCAATGAATCTCTTAAACTATCTATGGTGGTTTTTTGAGAATTGATAGTTTTGTAATTTGTTAAAATTTCTTTTTTTGATACAGCTAAAGTATCAGAAACATTGTTTTTTAACGTAACTAACCAGTTAAGTTTTATATTCTTATAATCTTTATATGAATACGATTTATCAATTAAATAGTCAAATTGATTTTTTACAGAACCAGTATCAATATAAACTTTGTTTGCTTGGCTAAAGGCACTTGTAGTAATAATAAATAGTACAATAGCAATGTTAATTTTATTTCTCATAGTTTGTTAGTTATTTAAAAGTAACGAAGTTTAAATTTACTTATTGTTAGTGTAATATACTTCTAATTCATTTAAATACAATTGTTTTTTTGTAGTATCTAACAATGAATATTGAAAAGAATTTTTAGCAAGATTGTAAATTTCTTCTTTTGATAAATTTAATGCTTTTTGAATTTCTAAGTAGTTTTTATTTACTTGCCCACCAAAATAAGCAGGATCATCAGAATTTATGGTAACTTTTAAACCTAAATCCATCATTTTTTTTAGCGGATGATTTTTTAAATCATCAACAACTTGTAATGCCGTATTAGATAATGGGCAAACAGTTAAAGCCATATCTCGTTTTACTATTTCTTCAACTAATTTTTCATCTTGAAGTGAATTGTTACCGTGGTCAATACGCTTAATTCCTAAAATATCAATAGCCTCCCAAACATAATCTGCTGAGCCTTCTTCACCAGCGTGTGCAACAGGAATATAACCTTCATTAACGGAAGCTTCATATACATTTTTAAATTTTGAAGGAGGATTTCCTTTTTCAGAAGAATCTAAACCTACAGCAGTAATTTTATCTTTAAAAGGTATTGATTGCTTTAATGTTTTAAAGGCATCATCTTCGCTTAAATGGCGTAAATAACTCATAATTAATAAAGAAGTAACTCCTAGTTTTTCTTCAGCGTCATCACAAGCTTTAGAAATTCCATTTATAACGGTTTCAAATGAAATACCACGCTCAGTATGTGTTTGTGGGTCAAACATAATTTCAGTATGACGTACATTTTGAGACGCACATTTTTGTAAATAACTATAGGTTAAGTCGTAAAAATCTTGCTCGTTAATTAAAACACCAGCTCCTTGATAATAAATATCTAAAAAGTCTTGTAAACAATCAAATTTATAGGCTTCTTCAATTTCTTCAACTGAATTGTATGGAATAGTAATATTATTTCTTTTTGCAATTTCAAACATTAATTTAGGTTCAAAAGACCCTTCAATATGTAAATGTAATTCAGCTTTTGGTAAGTTTTCAATAAAATTTTTCATTTGTATTCTTTTTTTTATATGGTAAAATGTAATTATAATTACATGTATTTAGTTTGTGTAGAAACAATGTCTTAATCATATTTCATACTGCAAAATTAATCATTTAAATAAATTAATTGATATTTGTTAAAAACTTATAGATGAAAAAAATTATAGCTGTAGTAATTATAGTTGTAAGCTTAATTTTTTTAAGCTTTAAAATGAATGATAATAGTATGAAAAAACTTGAAGTTGGAGATAAAGTACCGTCATTTAAGCTAAATGATCAAAATGGAAATGCGTTTACAGTTAATAGTTTAATTGGAAAGCCAATGGTTATTTATTTTTATCCAAAAGATGATACACCAGGTTGTGTAAAAGAAGCTTGTAAGTTTAGAGATGACTTTGAAGATTTTTTAAAACTTGAAGCCTTAGTTATTGGAATTAGCGCTGATAATGTAGAGTCTCACAAGAAATTTGAAGAGAAATATAATTTACCATTTACGTTATTAGCTGATATTAATAATGAAGTAAGAAAACTGTTTGGAGTTAAAAAAAGTATGGTCTTTTTGCCCGGACGTGTAACTTACGTGATAGATAAAAGTGGCATTGTACAATATATTTTTAATAGCCAGTTTGGAGCAGAAAAGCACATTGAAAATTCATTAAATATTTTAAACAGTTTAACTAAAGTTAACTAAAACCATTATTTAAACAATTTGTACGTAAATTATAGTTAATTTTTGATGTTTTTGTGGCTAAATTCATCAAAATCTCGTAAATTTGCAATGTAAAAAATAGAAAGAAATATGGCAAGTATTAAAAATTTAAAAAAAGATATTAATTACGTATTAGGTGATATAATTGAAGAGTGTTATGCTTGGGAATTATTAAACCCAAAAGCAACTACAAAAGGTACTGAAGCTATTATAGATGAAGCAATAGTAACTTTTGATGCATTAATTGAAAAAGTTCACATAAAAAATGTTGAAAGCAAGAAAGCACATTTTAAAAGTTTAAATTTAGAACTTGAGAAAAATGCTAATAAACTGCTTGAAAAAATAAATAAATTGTAAGTTTTCGCAAGTGAACGGTGATTAGTAGTTGTTTGTGTTATTTTTTTTTGTATATTTATGTACTAAAAAAATTAATTTAGCGTTTTAAGTTTAACCAACTAAAATCTTTTAAAATATGGCAAGAGCAATGTTTGAGTACACTAAGACAGTACTTGAAAAAGTTAGTTTCAATAAAGACTTATTTAAAAAAGAATTGGAAAAAGCAATAAATAGGTTACTACCTTTTGAAATAAAAGAATTATATTTTTGGCTAAGAGAGTTTACGGTAAATAAACCAGACCTACATACTTGTTTAGCTTTAGTTAAAAATTAAAAAAAAGAGGAGTCTTACAAGACTCCTCTTTTTTGTTGAATAGGACTTATTATTTTAACATCGTTAAAAGCAATAACGCCTCTAATAATTCCATCTATCGCATTTTTTAAGGCTTCAATAAGCTGAATTTTTAATTGAGATTTGTGATAAATAAGACTTACCTCTCTTGCAGGTACAGGCTCATTAAATTCACGTAAATATTTTTTGTCTTCTTGGCTTGTATCTAACGTTTGTAAATATGGTAGTAAAGTCATACCTAAACCTTCTTTAGAAAGTTTAATTAAAGTATTAAAACTACCACTATGCAATTGAAAAGATTGATTTGCTTTTCCAAAAGTGCTACACAAATTAAGAATACTTTCTTTAAAACAATGGCCATCTTCTAATAATAAAATATCTTCTATATTTAAATCATCTACTTCAATTTTAGAATTGCTAAATAAGCGATGCTCTGTAGGAACAAAACCAACAAAAGGTTCGTAGTAAAGTATACGTTCCTTAATCGCCTCGTTCTCTAGAGGTGTTGCTGCAATTGCAACATCAATGTGTCCGTCAGCTAATTTTTTTACAATATCTTCAGTCGTTAATTCTTCAATTTTTAAATTGACTTTAGGATACTTTTTAATAAAAGATTTTAAAAATAAAGGTAATAATGTTGGCATAATAGTAGGAATAATCCCTAACCTAAAATCACCACCAATATAGCCTTTTTGTTGATCTACAATATCAGTAATTCTATTGCTTTCATCAACAATAATTTTTGCTTGTTCAATAATTTTATTACCAATTTCGGTTAACTGAATGGGTTTTTTCTTTCTGTTAAAAATTTGAGTGTTTAATTCTTCTTCAAGCTTTTGAATTTGCATACTTAATGTTGGCTGCGTAACAAAACAATGCTCAGATGCAATGGTGAAATTTTGATGTTCAGCAACTGCTAATACGTATTTAAGTTGTGTAATAGTCATTTGTATAAATATTTTTGATAAAGATATTAAAACTATCAATATTAACTATATGTTATTGAGTTTATTTTTGAATAAATTTGTAATAGAAATAAAAATAACATAAAAAACGCAAAAATATGAATACAACAATTTTAGGATTAGACAGTAAAAAGACAAAAAATGTAGTAATTAATTTAAATAACTTACTAGCAAATTTTCAAGTGTATTACCAAAATTTAAGAGGATTACATTGGAATATTAAAGGAAAATCATTTTTTGAATTACATATTAAATTTGAAGAGTTTTATACAGATTCTCAAGAAAAAATTGATATGATTGCTGAGCGCATATTAACATTAGAAGGTACACCATTGCACACTTTTTCTGAATATTCAGAACTGTCAAAAGTAAAAGTTGGTAAAAATATTAGTAAGGATGTTGATGGAGTTGAACTAGTTGTAAACTCTTTATCAGAATTATTAAAAATTGAAAGACATATTTTAAATGAATCTGACGATGCTAATGATGAAGGAACAAACTCAATGATGAGTGATTTTATTGCAGAGCAAGAAAAAACAATTTGGATGTTAAATGCGTGGCTGAAATAATAATTAAGTTTAATTGAAAACAAACACAGCTTTTAAAATCTAAAAGCTGTGTTTGTTTTAATATACATCCCAAAAAGTTCTTTTTTTGTTTAATTCTTCTTCAGATTTTTTATATTCTTCAGGAGGTGTTACTTTTAAAAAAGAGGGATGTTGTTCTATCTCTATTTCTATTCTTTTAACAATTTCATCAATAGTATCATTTTCATAATCAATTTCCATAGGTTTTTTAATAACCATAGTTTGCAGTACATTTCTTTTCTTAATCATTAATCCTTTTTTATCAAAAGACCTTCTAAAACCATCAATTACAATAGGAATTACTACAGGTTTATAAGTTTTAATAATATGAGCTGTTCCTCTTCTAATAGGTTTAAAAGGTTTTGTTGTTCCTTGTGGAAATGTAATAACCCAACCATCATCTAAAGCTTTTCCAATGTTACTAATATCAGATTGTTTTACTTGTCTGTTTACATTTTGACCAGCACTTCTCCAAGTTCTATCAATAGAAACGGAGCCTATATATGCAAATATTTTAGGTAATAAACCAGATTTCATGGTTTCTGCAGCAGCAACATAGTATATGTTTAACTTAGGGTTCCATATATAACCAATATTTTTTAAAGAATCTACTCTTCCTTTTAGTGAAGCATTAAAAACATGAAACATTGCGGCTACATCAGCAAAATATGTTTGATGATTTGAAACAAATAATACATTTGAATCTTGTAATTCTCTAATAATTTCTGAGCCTTCAATTTGAAGTCGGTTAAATCGTCTATATCTTCCGTGAGAAACAACTCCGAAAATACGTACAAGCCATCTTTTTAAAAATAAAATATGTCCAAAAGGGTTTCTTTTAAATATTGGCATTATGGTTGGTTTGGTTTTGAATGAGTTACAAATCTAAGCAAAAAATAGTTTATATTTTTTTTAATAATTCTTTGATTTCATTCAGCATCATTGCGGTTGCACCCCAAACAATGTAATTGTTTAATACAAAGCATGGTACCTTAATATTTTTAGCGTATGAAGTTGATAAGGTAGTTGTTGTTATTGATTTTTCATTTAGTAAATCATGAACAGTCACTGAGATGATTTCAGCAACTTCATGATTTTTTTCGAAAGTTGGAATTGCATCTAAATACCCTAAAAATGGTGTTACTACAAAATTGCTTGGAGGAATAAACACATCTGTCATTTGTTTAAAAACAACAATATTATCTTCTAAAACCCCTACTTCTTCATTGGTTTCACGTAAGGCAGTATTTTTAAGTGAAGTATCTTTTAATTCAATTTTTCCGCCAGGAAAACTTATTTGAGAAGAATGAGTTCCATTATAATTTGCACGTAATGTTAATAAAAAGCAAGTTTCATTTTTGTTATTTGGGTAAAATAATGCAACTACAGCAGCTTTTTTAGGATTTAAGGCATTAATTTTTTCTTCAGAATAGCGTAACCTTAATTTTGGAGCTAAACTAAATTGTGCATCTAAACCACCAATTGAATGTTGTTTTAAAGTTGATATATGCTTTTTAAAATGAGTGAAATTCATTATTTTTTTGAATAAGATAAAGGTAATTGAAAATTGCCATAGCTAATCATATTAAAACTATAATTAGCGTTGTGTAAAATAGTTATAATCTTTAATAACTACATCAATAAAATTGATAGGAGGCATTTCAGTCGTAATTTCAGTAATATCAATAATTTTTTGATAAAGCTTTAAAATTGTATTATGATTTCCATTTCTTTTAGCTTTTAAGTATAATTCTTTGATAGTTTGAATGTCTTTATCATTTAACAAAGTAACTTGAGGGAAAGTAGGTTTGTATTCATCAGGAATATCAACTAATAAAGTGTCAGAAATTGAAATAGTATTTTTTTCTGAAATTACAGTTGTTCCGGCAGCCAAATCGCCTAAACGTTGTCCTTTTCCATTTAATAAAATAGTGAGAAGTGCTACAGAACCTGAAGCTAAGCTGATATCAATTAATCGTAAAACCCAACGAATTAAATAACTACCAAATGTTGGTTTAGAACCATCAAGTTTTGTAACTCTAATTTTACCAACATATTTGCCCGGTGTTTGTCCGTTCATTAAAGTTTCAAAAAGTAAACTGTAAAAAAATACAGGCAAACTTAAAAGTACATAAAAAACATATAAAGACTCATTTAAACGAAGTCCAAGCGCGTTAAGTATTAAATATATTATTAGATAATAACCTGCAATAATTAGCATGTCAACTAAAAAAGCACCAATGCGAGTACTCAGTGGTGCAACATTTTGATGAATTGTTACATTTTGTGCGGTTTCTATATGAAAATTATCCATTTTATATACGTTCTTTTTTTGGCTGATACAATTTGATTTTTTACATTCGTTCACTTGAATGTTGAGAATAGTTGTAAAACTATTGAAAAGACAAAAGTAAAAAAAATGCGTGAAGCTTCATTTGTAAAAAGAAATAAAAATAAGTGGCTGTTATTTGAAAATGTTCTTGATAATAAAGAACAAGTTTCACCAGATAAGCTATCTGATTTATACATTGAAATTACCGATGATTTAAGTTATGCTAAAACTTTTTATGCTAAAAGTAATACCGAAAAATATTTAAATTCTATAGCTTCAAAAGCACATCAAAAAATTTATAAAACCAAAAAAGAAAGTAAAAATAGATTACTTACTTTTTTTAAAACAGAATTTCCATTGCAATTTGCTCAATACCATAAACAATTGGGTATTGCGTTTCTAACTTTTTTATTTTTCACAATAATTGGCGCTTATTCAGCCGCTAATGATGGAGATTTTGTTCGTTTAATTTTAGGTGATGATTATGTAAACACAACTTTAGAAAACATTGAAAAGGGTGATCCAATGGCGGTTTACAAAAAAATGGACGAAACAAATATGTTTATTTTAATTACTTTAAATAATATTAAAGTAGCTATGACAGCTTTTGTTTTTGGCATGCTTTTTTCAGTTGGCACCTTATTTATAATGATGCGTAACGGAATTATGTTAGGCTCGTTTTTATACTTTTTTTATGAAAAAGGATTGCTTTGGGAATCGTCTAGAACCATTTGGATACACGGAACTATAGAAATTTCTGTAATAATAATTGCAGGTTGTGCAGGTTTAGTGTTAGGTAATGGACTGTTATTCCCTAAAACATATTCACGATTAACATCTTTCACAAATAGTTTTAAAGCCGGTTTAAAAATTATGGTGAGTACCATACCTTTTTTTATAATTGCAGGGTTTTTAGAAGGATTTATAACGCGTCATACAGAAATGCCAAATTGGTTGGCATTATTTATTATAATAACATCATTTATTTCAATTGTATATTATTATGTAATATACCCCATAAAATTAACCAAACTTAAACAACAAAAAGATGAGCAATTTCATTGAATTTAAAAAAGAACGTGATTTAGGAGCAATTATAACAGATACTTTTACTTTTATACGTGAAAATTGGAAAGATTACTTTTTAACGGTATTTAAAATTATTGGACCCGTATTATTAATTGGTGCTGCACTATTGGTTTTTGCAATGATTTCTTATTCAGGTGCCATTAAAGGAATTGTAAATGTAAATCAATCTGCTCCAGATCCTTCAGCAGTATTTGGAAATATGTTTGGTATGTTTGGTTGGCTTTTAGCAATGTTTGCTGTTTTTGGTATTGTTTATACATTATTAGCTGAAGTTTCTTTGTATTATGTTCAGTCCTATATAAAAAATAATGGAGTTGCTAATTTTGATGAAGTTAAAGAAAAAACCTATGCAAATGTTTGGAAATTTTTAGGGTTAGGAATGTTAGCAATTTTAATGATGATTGTAGCTTACGTACTTTGTTTTTTTCCAGTTATTTATATTTCAATTGTGCTAACACTAGCAATGCCAATTATGGTTTTTGAAAACAAAAGTGTAGGTGACACTATTTCTCATTGTTTTACATTAATTAAAAATGAATGGTGGAATACTTTTGGAGTTGTTTTTGTAATAGGCTTATTGGTTGCCATGTTAGGTTTTATTTTTTCGATACCATCATTAATCTATCAATTAGTTTCTATGGGAACTTCTATGATGAATGAAGATCCAACAGCTATATTGGGAATTTTGGAAGATCCTATTTATCTAGTCCTTAATTTGTTAGCGTATTTGGGTAAGTTTTTGTTTTATTCAGTTACTTTAGTTTCTTCAGCATTTATTTATTTTGATTTAAATGAGCAGAAAAACTTTACAGGTACTTTTGAAAAAATTGAAAATATAGGAAACGATTAAAACTTTGTAAATAGCAATGCGTACACTATTATTTTTCTTTTTTATACTATTCTCAGTTAGTGTTTTAGCGCAGACTGATTCATTGAAGGTGAAAAATGATAAAAGTACTATTCAACAAAAAAAGTTCAACACCAACAATTTAGAGAACTACAAATCTAATAAAGATTTTATATATGAAAAAGATACTGCGAAAGCTGAACCATCTTTTTTTGAGCGTGTTTTTAATTGGATAATTCGTCAGCTTTCTCGTTTGTTAGAATGGATTTTTGGTGTAAAATATGCAAAAGGAATTTTAGCAAATATTCTTACAGCGTTGCCTTACATAATTGCAGGAATTGTACTGTTTCTGTTGTTTAAATTTTTCTTAAAAGTAAATTCAAATTCAATAATAACAACAGCAAAAAATAAACCAGTTGTTTTAATTACTGAAGAAGAAGAGTTAATTAAAACAAAAGATATTTTGATGCTAATTCAAAAGGCAATATCGCAAAAAAACTACCGTTTAGCAGTTCGTTATTATTATATTAATATGTTAAAAGAGCTTGAAAGTAAGAGGTTAATAACTTGGGAACAGCAAAAAACAAATGAAGATTATAGCAAAGAAATTGAACCTAAAGTAATTCAAAAATCTTTTGTGAGTTTAACACGACTGTACGATTTTATTTGGTACGGAAATTTCACAATTAACGAAACCGAGTTTATGCGAGTAGCATCAGATTTTTCACAAATAACTCATTTAATTCAAAAAAAATAAGTTGAACACAAAAAAAATTATATACAGCATTGCTTTTTTAGTGTTAGTTTTTGGGCTTATTTACCTTGAAACTACTAAAAAAACACCTGTAAATTGGTTTCCAAGTTATGTTGCAAAACATAAAATACCTTATGGAACTTTTGTGTTACGAGAAGAACTATTCAATTTATTTCCTTCTGAAGAAATAACAACTATAAAAATACCACCTTATATTTATTTGGAAGATACTACACGTGCTGGAACTTACTTTTTTGTTGATGAAACTTTAAATTTTGGAAATGCTGAGTTTTTACGTTTAATGAAATTTGTTGAAAGAGGCAATACTGTTTTTATTTCAACTCATGGAATGAATATTGACACCTTAAATTTTGAGACAAAACAATTAGTAAGTAAAAATTTAGATGAAAAAGTTACTTTTAAATTTAAAAACAACGTATTTAAAGGAAAAGAATATTCTTATGATAGACCTTTTGTAAATCAGGTTTTTACAAAAATAGACACTTTAAATTCAACTATTTTGGGCATTACAGGATATGTAAATGATAATGAAGAAAGAACAGAAGAAGGTGTGAATTTTGTAAAGTTTACCTATGGGAAAGGCGATTTTTATTTTCATACATTTCCTGAAGTCTTTACAAATTATTCAATACTAAAACCTTCAAATCATCAACACGCAGCAAATGTTTTATCCTATTTAAGAGATGATTTACCCATTTTGTGGGATTCATATTATAAAACAGGAAAAAGTAAAATAACATCTCCAATTTATTATTTGCTAAATAATAAATACTTAAAATGGGCTTATTATATGGTGTTAATAGGCGTATTTTTCTTTATTATTTTTGAAGGAAAACGAAAGCAGCGTAAAATTACAGTGTTAACACCTTTAAAAAATCAAACAGTTGCTTTTACACGCACTATAGCAAATATGTATTTTGAAAAACAAGAGCATAAAAATATTGCAGAACATAAAATAAATTATTTATTGGCGTTTATTAGAACTAAATTGAATATCCCTACAACAACCATAGACACTACTTTTTATAAATATGTTTCATCTAGAAGTGGGAATTCTTTAGAAAGTGTTGAAAAATTATTTCAATATTGTGATGAAATTCATTTAAAAAATGACGTAACAACGAATGAACTTATGCAATTAAATTCAATGATAGAAAATTTTAAAAAAACAATTCAATATGGAAAATAACGATTTGAATTTTGATACTAGAGTGAATCTCGATAATTTGAAAAATGCTGTAACTCAAATAAAAACTGAGTTGGGAAAAATAATAGTTGGTCAAGAAAATTTTATTGACTTACTACTTGTTGCATTATTAGCTGACGGACATGTATTAATTGAAGGTGTGCCAGGTGTTGCAAAAACAATTACAGCCAAATTATTGTCTAAAACAATTGATACAGGTTTTAGCAGACTTCAATTTACACCAGATTTAATGCCAAGTGATGTTCTAGGAACTTCAATTTTAAATATGAAAACTTCAGAGTTTGAATTTAAAAAAGGGCCTATTTTTTCAAACTTAGTTTTAATTGATGAGATTAACCGAGCACCAGCGAAAACACAAGCTGCTTTGTTTGAAGTGATGGAAGAACGTCAAATAACAATTGATGGTAGCACGTACAAAATGAAACCTCCGTTTATGGTTTTAGCAACTCAAAACCCAATAGAACAGGAGGGAACGTACGCATTGCCAGAAGCACAATTAGATCGTTTTTTATTTAAAATTGATGTTGGTTACCCTAATTTAGAAGAAGAAATTTTAATTATAAAAACACATCAAGAAAGAAAAGGAGTTTTACCACAAACGTTAATTTCAGCATTAATTTCTGAAGCAGATTTACTAACATATAAAAATAAAATTTTTGATGTTTTAGTTGAAGAAAAAATAATGAAATACATTGCTCAATTAATCACTAAAACTAGAAACCATCCGCATTTATATTTAGGAGGTTCTCCAAGAGCGAGTATTGCAGTTTTAAATGCGTCAAAAGCTTTTGCTGCAATTAATGGTCGTGATTTTGTAGTTCCAGAAGATATTAAAAAAGTAATTTCACCTGTGTTAAGACATCGAATAATTGTAACTCCTGAACGTGAAATGGAAGGCATGACAGCTGATAAAGTGATTGATATTATTGTGCAATCTGTTGAAATTCCAAGATAAAATCATATTTAATGAATTTTATTAAAAAATTATACATACACGAACGTTTTTATGCATACATAACTATTATTGCTGCAACATTTTTGGTTTCTTTTTGGTTTCCAATTTTATATGTTATAGCCTGGTATTTAGTTATAATTTTAGGTGTGTTATTTGTTAGTGATGTGTTTTTACTTTTTAAAGATAAAAAAGGTATTTCTGCAAGAAGAATTTTAACTCAAAAATTTTCAAATTCAGATAATAACCCAATTCCAATAACAATTAAAAATAACTATAATTTTAAAATTGAAGTTAAAGTAATTGATGAATTACCTGAGCAATTTCAAAAAAGAGATTTTGAACAAGTTTCATCTATTAATCCTTCAAATGTTTGGGAATTTGAATATACAGTTAAACCTGTGGAACGAGGCGAATATTACTTTGGAAAATTGAATGTGTATGTTTCAACGTTTTTAAAAATTGTTTCAAAAAGGTATCAATTTCAAGAGAATGAAAAGGTTGCTGTCTATCCTTCATACATTCAAATGAAAAAGTATGAATTTTTAGCAATGAGCAATCGCTTAACTGAATTTGGGTTAAAAAAAATTAGAAGAATTGGACATACGTTAGAATTTGAACAAATTAAAAATTACATAATTGGTGATGATGTACGAACTATAAATTGGAAAGCTACTGCAAAGCGTTCACAATTAATGGTAAATCAATATCAAGATGAAAAATCGCAACCAATCTATTCTATTATAGATACAGGAAGAGTCATGAAAATGCCTTTTGAAGAGTTAAAATTATTGGATTACTCAATAAATGCTACGTTAGCATTTTCAAATATTGCACTTCGTAAAAATGATAAAGCTGGTTTGTTAACTTTTTCAAAAAAGGTTGATACAGTAGTTGCTGCAAGTAATAAAAAAACGCATTTAAATACTATAAATGAAGCGTTATACTCAATTTCTACTCAGTATTCTGATTCTGATTATGGATTTTTATATGCCTTTATAAAAAGAAAAATTACACAAAGAAGTTTACTTATTTTATATACAAATTTTGAGCATATTTCATCGTTAAAGCGTCAGATACCATTTTTAAAGGCTATTGCAAAGCAGCATTTATTAGTTGTGGTATTTTTTGAAAATACTGAGTTAGATGATTTAATAAATGAAAATGCAGAAGATTTACAAACTATTTATCATAAAACAATTGCTGAAAAATTCGCCTACGAAAAAAGATTAATAGTTAAAGAATTAGAGAGTAAAGGTATTTACGGAATTTTAACAAAGCCACAAAAACTTACTGTAAATGTGATTAATAAATACCTAGAATTTAAAGCTAAAGGATTTATTTAATTTGATATTTAGCAGCCATTGCAGCACCAATTATTCCAGCTTCATTTTCAGCTTCAGCAGGGATTATAGGCACATCAATATCAATTTTTGCTTCAAATTTATCAAACTTTTTACTTGCTCCACCACCAATAATAATTAAATCGGGAGATAGTAATAAATTAATATGTTTAAAATATTTATGTAATCTTTTTCCCCAAGCTTTACGACTTAAATCATCTCTTTTTCTTGCTGAGTCTGAGGCATATTTTTCAAAAATTTCTCCATTTTTATAAAGTACATGCCCAAATTCAGTGTTTGGTAACAATTTACCGTCTAAAAATAAACCAGAACCAATTCCAGTACCTAAAGTAATCATAATTACGGTTCCTTTTACACCTTTTCCAGCTCCAAAATTAATTTCAGCAAGCCCGGCAGCATCAGCATCATTTACTATTGAAAAATCGTTTCCAGTTTTAGATTTAAATAATTTATCTACTTGAGTTCCTTTCCAATCTTCATGCAAATTTCCACCTGTTAAACATTTTCCATGTTGTAAAGGAGTTGGGAAACCACAGCCTACTAAACCTTTCCAATTAAAATGGTTTACTAATTGTTGAATGGTATCTGCAACAGCTTCGGGTGTAGCAGGTTTTGGTGTTGGTATTCTATGTCTTTCGGTGGTTAATACTCCAGATTCTACATTTACTAATGCGCCTTTTATTCCAGTTCCTCCAACATCAATTCCTAGTATTTCCATATTCTATAAATGAAATTTTAAGTTTTAAAAGAACAATGTTATAGAAAATATATTACATATAAAATGATAGTTGTTACTTTTATTGTTTTTTTTTAATATAACTATAGTATAATAAAAAAACCACCTCAAATTTTGAGGTGGCTAAATTACTTTTTAAGTTTAGTTCTAATGCCTTAGGATAATCAGAGCTAAAGCTTTTTGGTAATTATATGTTAAAGGTAAAACTTGCTTCATTGAAAATTAATGATATAAATCATTAATTAAAAATATTTTTTTAAAATTCTCATTATGAATAGAGTAAAGCAGTTTAGGTGTTAATTTACATTCTCTCTTCAATCCATTTTTTAAAGTCGAAAAAATTTTGAGGTGCAACACCATGGCCAACTCCATATTCTTTATATGAATTTTTAACATTTATATGATCTAAAAACAGTGGTGCTTTTTTAGCCCAATCTGCAGGAATTACTTGATCTACGCTTCCATGTGAGATAAAGAAATCTAACTTAGAATAATCTTTATTCTTTAAATTTTCAGATAATAATTCAGGATTTATATAGCCGCTTAAAGCAATAATTTTTTGAATTTTTTCAGGATAATTAAGTGCTACCGAATAACTTAAAATTGTTCCTTGACTAAATCCTAATAAAAATGTTTTATTTGGTGCTATTTTATATTTTTCTTGAATTTCATCAATAAAAGTAGCTATAGTTTCTCTTGCTTCAATAGCTTCCGGTATGTCAGAGAATTTTCCTTCATCAGCTGTAAAATTAATGCTGTACCAAGCGTAACTTCCAAAACCTAGGCTTTGTGGTGCTCTTGCACTTATAATTAATAAATTGTCAGGTAATTCAGTTGCAAATGAGAATAAATCTTCTTCATTGCTACCGTAGCCGTGTAATAATATTAATAATGAAGTATTTTCAGTTTGTTGATTTGGTTCTCTTACAATGTATTTTAATGATAATTCTTTCATATGTATAAAATAAAAGTCGCGCTTTAAGGCACGACTTTAAAAGTGTTATTTTAATAATTATTAAGCAATTCCTTTAAACCATTCTTGAAATAAGTCTCCCAATAAAGGAATCTTTTTTTCTTCACCTTGTATAGCTCCAATAAAGCCAATAATCCAGAATACAAAAAGTATAAGGCTAATTAAACCAGAAATACCACTATTAACATAAAGCCCAACTACAAATATATTTGCTAATGAGAATAATGATAAACCTACCATTTGTCTAATATGAAAAGCGGCAAATGAATTTCTTTTGTCATTATTTATTATAAAAGCAATTAATGTTCCAAACCAAGTAATATAACTAATAATTGCTATTGTTTTTCCTTCGGTTACTGTTTGATTTTCCATAAATTTAGATTTTAGTTGTAGTGTGTTTAATTAAATTTCAATGTTGTTATTTGCAATAATGCCATATACTTTTCCATTTAATTTTTTATTTAGAAATACCGAATTTTTTGAAGTTGAATAAATGTTGTTTTCAGCAAATGTATATTCAAAATCAGGATTAAAAAGTGTTAAACTTGCTTTTTTACCTTCATTAATTGAAACTTTTTCAATATTAAACCTATTTCTAGGATTTGTTGTTAAACAAGTAATTAATGTTTCAGTTTCAACAACTTTATTTAAAGCACCAAACAGGCTTTCTAAACCAATTGTTCCAAATTTTGCATTTTGATATTCAACTTTTTTGTGTTCAATATCAATTGGGTTATGGTCACTTGTAATCATATCAATTACGCCTTCATTTAAACCTTTTATTAATGCTTTTGTATCTTTCAAAGTACGTAAAGGTGGTAAAATTTTTGTGTTTGAATCAAATTTTGTTAATTCATCATCTGTTAGCACTAAATGATGTGCAGCAACGCTACACGTTACATTTAAGCCTTTCTTTTTGGCTTCTTTAATTAGTTTAACTGATTTTTGAGTTGAAATTGTAGGGATGTGTAATTTTCCACCAGTATATTCTAATATAAATAAATCTCTTACAATTTGTAGCTCTTCCGCCATCGCAGGAATTCCTTTTAAACCTAATTTTGTGCTAATTTTTTCTTCATTTACTAAACCACTACTAGCAATTGCACTGTCTTGAGGAAAACTTAAAACAAGTCCATCAAAATTTTGAGCATATAACAATCCAATTTTCAATAAATTGGCATTGCTTATAGGTTTGTTATAATCTCCAAAAGCAATTGCTCCAGAGTTTTGCATATCAAATAGTTCTGCAATATCTTTACTTTCTCCTTTTTTTGTTAGATTACCTATTGGATATAAAGAAGTAGCAAAACCGTTTGCTTTATTTTTAAGATACTCAATAGCGGATTTATTGTCAGCAACTGGATATGTATTTGGATTTACTGCAACTGCCGTAAAGCCACTTTTAGCTGCTGTAATTAAACCATTTTCTATAGTTTCACGTTCTTCAAAACCAGGTTCACCAAAACACACACTTGTATCAAACCAACCTTGAGATATATGTAGATTTTTAAGTTTAATTTCTTTTATAGAATCATCATTTTTAATTGAACTAGCAATTTTCGTGATAATCCCGTTTTTTATCAATAAATCCTTTTTTTGAAGATGAAACGGACTTGAATTATCAATAATTATTGCAGATTTTAGAAGTATTGTCATTTATTGAAATATTTTAGTATCAGCATTTCAATTAACAAAAATAGTACAGAAAATGCTAAAAACCATTTAAAAAGCCAATTGATTTTTTGTTGGTTGTTTATTTTACCTAGAGATTCAGCAATTGAAGTTGAAATAGAAATATTATTTTTTGTTTCAAAAAGGCTTTTAAGATCTACTATTTGTTGCTTACTTTCTTCTCTGTTATAATTAAATGCTACTGTTTTAATTTTTGTATTGCCATTTAAAATAGTATAAAAACCGCTTTCTAATAGTTGATTTTGTATGTTTAGTAATACGCTATTTTGAGAACTAGTTTGCAAAGGAATAAACTCAATATTTTTAGCTGAAATTTTTAAAACTTGATCTTTTTCTAGAGAAGTTGAAATTTCAAGATTCGTGTTTTTAGCTATGGTATAGTATAATTGAGAAGTTTTTAAACTGTTTTTAGCAAAATTATAAAAGACAGGAACTACTAAAGGCGATTGTGTGAAATCTGATATTTCTTGATTTAATGGTGAAGAGATAAAATAGATAGTTCCATTTCTTGTTTCTTTTGAAGAAATAAAAGGTTGATTATTGTCTAATTTTATGATGGAAGTGTTTGCACTATTTTTAGTTTGAAAATAAGTGGTTGTTTTTGGGTATTGAAAATTATTTACTCTTTTTTCAAAAACATCATTTAAAAGAGGATGCTCATAATTAATCGTCATAATTTTGTGTTCACTTTCAATTTTATTAATAATTTTTTCTAAATCTAAAGTTCTGAAAAGCAAATTATAAGAATCTAAATGAGTATTTACTGAAGGAATAATAACTAAATTACCTCCTTTTTTTGTGAAATCTTGTAAACTATTTATAAGTTCAGTTGGTATTTTTTTAAGTTCATTTAGTACTATTAAATGTTGATTTTGAAGATTGTTGTAATTTAAATTTTGAAGTAGAGTAGTAGTGTAATTAAATTCAGTTTTAGTGTAAATTTTGTTTAGAAATTTAGCGGTACTTCCAATACTTAATACATTAATTTTCTCTGGTTTTGAAATTGAAAAATAAAAGGTGTTATCAAACTCTAAACTATCATCAATTAATAATATTTTACCGTTAAAATTTGTTGATTTTGGAATCGTAAATTGTAGAGTATGAATCTTAGAATCTTTAAATTTTGAAGTGGTTTTTCCAATTAAAATTTCATTATTAAATAACGAAATAGGAATTGTTGAAGTTGTGTTTTTAGCGGTTTTAATAATGGCATGAATAGTTATTTCAGTTGAAGAATTGTCTTCAATAAAAACACTATCAATAAAACTATTTAGAGTGTTGTTTGCCGTTACTTTAACTAAGTTAATGATAGCTTTAGAAGTTTCAAAATTAACAATAGTATTGTTTGTAAAATCTTGAAAATCAGATATTACTATTAAATTATTTAAGGTATTTTCTTTAGTTGACTCTAAATTTTGAGCTTTTAATAAGATACTGTTTAAATCTAATTTATTTGGATGGTACTTAACTTTTATTAGCTCATTTTTAAAAGCTTCAGGAGTTAAATTTTTGAAACTTTGGTTATTTGTTAGTAACGAAATTGAGTGATTAGAATTTGTATAATTTTCAATTAATTCTTGTGCAGCACTTTTTAACAATTCTCCACTTTTTCCTTTTGCCTGCATACTAAAGGAGTTGTCTAAATAGACAGTAGTATTAAAATTTTGGTGTATGCTATTTTTAGAAAAATAAGGTTGAGAAAAAGCAATAATTAAACAAGTAAAAATTAATAATCTAGTAATTAGCACCAACCACTTTTTTAAACGTGCACTTTTGCGTGTTTGTTTTTCAATAGTTTTTAAAATTTTAACATTGGTAAAAGGTATTTTTATAAAACGTTGTAACTGAAATAAATGAACTAATATCGGGATGATAAGTAGTAGAAGTGCATATAAAATTTCAGGATGCTTAAATTGCATTGTTTAAAAGGATTTTTCAAAGATATTAAAATCAATAGTATTTATGCAAAATAGTTTTTTAAAATTCCTAAAGCATAATTACTTGCAATTGAATTTGCAAATTTTGGAAAATCAATAGTTGCATTATCATTTGCTTTATCTGAAATAATTCTAATAATTGAAAAAGGCATATCATATTCAAAACAAACTTGCGCAACTGAAGCTCCTTCCATTTCTACACAAGTAGCAGTTGGTATTAATTTATTTAGTTTTTTAATCTTTTTTAAACTAGATATAAATTGATCACCGCTAGCAATATCACCAAAAATCACTTTTGGGTTTGTTATTTCAAATAATTGAGCATCAGCGTTTTCTATGTACTTGTTATAGGTGGATAAAAATGAAGTAGTAGCTTCTAAAAGTTTTGTAGCATCAGTAGTTTTTAAAAATTTCTTTTTTAGAATTGGAATTTCTAGTTTCTCGTAAAACGGACTCGCATTTAAATCGTGTTGATACATATTTTTTCCAATAACAATATCTCCAATATTAAGTTCGTTAATAATTCCACCAGCAACGCCTGTAAAAATAATTTCACTAACATTAAAATCGTTTATTAATTGAGTAGTGGTAACAGCCGAAGCTACTTTTCCCCAACGAGAAAAAACAAGTACAACATTTTTATTAAATAAAGTACCTGAGTAATAAGTTCTCATACCTTTTTCAGAGGTTGAAACATTTTTAAGTTCATTTAATAAGGCTTGCATTTCTTCTTGCATTGCACTAATAATACCAATCATTTTATAAGTAGTTTAGTTGATAATTTCACCATCTTTCATTTCTAATTTTCTATCTGCCATATCAGCTAATTCTTCATTATGCGTTACTATTACAAACGTTTGGTTAAATTTATTTCGAAGTTCAAAAAATAATTCATGTAGTTTTTTTGCTGAGGCTGAATCTAAATTACCACTTGGTTCATCGGCAAAAATAACATCAGGATTGTTAATTAATGCTCTTGCAACAGCAACACGTTGTTGTTCACCACCAGAAAGTTCATTTGGTTTATGTTGTTTTCTGTCAGAAAGACCTAAGAAATCTAGTAAATCAGAAGCTTTTTTTTCGGCTTCTTTTTTTGAAGTATTTCCTATAAAAGCAGGGATGCACACGTTTTCAATTGCGGTAAACTCAGGTAATAATTGATGAAATTGAAAAATAAATCCAATATGTTGATTTCTAAATTTGGATAAAGAAGTGTCTTTTAAAGTTAATACGTTGGTACTATTAATTTTTATTTCAGCGCCAATAACTTCAGCAGGCTTATCTAAAGTACCTAATAATTGTAAAAGTGTTGTTTTACCAGCTCCTGAAGGGCCAACTATAGCAACTATTTCTCCTTTTTTAATAGTTAAACTTACATCCTTTAATACTTCTAAAGTACCGTAAAATTTATGTATATTTTTTGCCTTTATCATAATTCAAAAATAAATAAATAATAAAGTTAAACAGCTAAAAGTTAAAATAAATACCTAATTATTATTATCAGCTTTTTCTAAACCATTTTTTCGCATTGTTATAGTCTATATAATAAACCATTCTAACTGAAAAATTATGGAGCATTGGCTCTTTAAATAAGTTGCTTAGATTGTCTTTAAAGTTTAAGTCAGAAAATTCATCTTCATTAAAAAGAGAGTTTCTGTACAGCGCAATTAATTGACTTCCAGGTGCAAATTCCCACGTGAAATTAAGGTCGAAATTCCAAGTGTTGAAATTAATATCATGATTTGCTGTATAGCTATCTTCAGATAATGTACCATCATTATTTAATACATAATATTGATCGTCATATTTAACAGGTGACCAATATTGTCTGAAGGTAAGTGAAAGTGCAGCTTTTGTGCTAAAATTATATTTTCCAGAAATTGAATTTGTAACAGATTTAGCATCTCTATTTCCAAAAATTATAGCACCGTTTTCTAATTCATTTACATAACCTTTATCATTTGTGTCTTTAGTATATCTTAAACTATATATAAAAGATAAATTATCATTCACTCTATATCTTGGAGCTATTTCAGTAAATATAAAATGATTGTCATCATTCAACCTTTTGGCGTAGAATATATTAGCATCTATTGCAAATTTCTTTCTATAATCTGTAGAAAACCATTGGTTAGAAGATAACCTTCCTCCTTGTTTAAAATATCTTCCTTCAACCCTTGGTTCATAATAATCAAATTGATTTCCAATATTACTTTGAACATTTCCACCAAAAGCGGTCTTCGTTTTCTTAGTTTGAAAAAAGTAATTGAGACCCATATAATTACCTGTGTATGTATTGGGTTTATAGAGATAGTTTAAACCACCCCAAAAAGTAATTCTATAATCATCAAACTTTTCGGTAGGTTCAAAGATGCGATATGATATTTTACCTTCAAAATTGCTAAAATTATTTCTTCTTTGAAACCCTAAATCGTTTTTATCAAACTTGGTATCTTGTAGGTTATGTTCTATTTCATATTGCCAGTGTCCACTTACTTTTCCTATTTCAATGCTTGAAATATACCCGGTAGATTTTTCTCCAAATTCATTAATAGTGCTCATTCCAACACCACCATTTACATTATATTTATTAGTTTTATTAGATAAATTAAAAAGCAGTCCAGAAACATTTGCGTCTCTGAAAGAACCATTTCTTAGTACATTTGTATTTACAAAACTTACTGATGAATTTTTGTTAAATTGTTGATCAAGTACAACAACACTATAATTTGCAAAAGGTTCTGTAACTACTTTTCTAAAAGAAATTATTTCTTCAAATGAGACAGGGTCAATTTCATTTTTTTTAATTGTAGCTTCAGTTTTTTCTGTAATTGCATTAAAAACACCTATTCCCAATCCTTTTTTTGTTCTACCAGAAATTTTAATAGCATTTAGCATATTTACACTTGTAGGATTGTCAATAATTTCTTCATTTTCACCTAAATTTTCTTCGTCATAATAGGCTGTAGGTGCATTTCCAATTCTTCTTGAATAAAATAAATCACCTTTACTAAAAAGTTCTGTTCCTTCAGTGAAAAACGATCTTTTTTCAGAAAAATGTTGTTCAAAAGGGCCTAAATTTAAGGTGACATCATCAAAGGCAGTTTGTCCAAAATCTGGTATTAAAGTAGCATCTAATGTAAAACTTTCATTAATTCCATATTTTACATCAACTCCATAATTGGTATTAAATTCATTATTGCCATCAAATGTTACATATGAAGAAGAAGCATACGGATAAAAACTTAAACGAGTAGGAGGCTGTATGTTTTTTAAACCTTCTAAAATTCCAGAGTATTGACCAAGACTACCGTTCGTTTTATCAATAAAATTCCAAGTATATTGTTCTTTTTTATTTTGAATTCTTCTGTGAAAATTTAATCCCCAAGTTTGTACATTTCCATTAGAAAATCGTAATGCTGAATAGGGAATTTTAATTTCAGCTACCCATCCTTTACTATTAATTTTAGCTGCGCTAGTCCATACGGCATTCCAACTAAAATCTTCATTGTTAATACTTACTTTTGCATCAGCTTGGTTTCCTGTTACTTGCACAAAAAATTCAGTATCGTTTTGACCATCATTAAGTGTATTTATAATAACTCCAAACCAATCTGTTTGTGCAAAATTATCTCTTGTTGCAGATTCTTTGGGGATGCTATTAACATCATCATCATATAAAAAAGCACCAAAATAAATTGCTTCATCATCATAAATAACTTTTACCTCTGTTTTTTTGTTTTCAGGTTCTTTATCTCCAGAACCTGGTCTAAACATTGTAAAATCTTTAGCTATTTCAGCATTAATCCAAGCTTCATCATCCAAAACACCATCAATAGTAGGTGAATTTGAGACTCGTACAGCATTTATAGATTTAACACTAGACTGTGAATATGAATAGGAGACTATTAATAAACAAAATATGATGAAATACGTTTTCATGTTTTTTTAAGGCTTTTAGGATGCCGCTAAATTATTTAAGTTATAAAATATACCCTCTTAAATAAATGTTAATAATATTAAAGACCTTAAAAAAAACATTATGTTACACAACGAAAAACTTTTTTGCAATTCAACATAAAATTCAAGTTATGATTATTACATTTGTCCATATTTAATAAAACCTTTATTTCTAATGAATTTACACGAATATCAAGGAAAAGAATTATTAAACAGTTTTGGCGTTAGAATACAACGTGGAATTGTTGCAGATAATCATAAAAAAGCAGTGGAAGCTGCAAAACAATTAGCTACTGAAACCGGTACAGGTTGGTGGGTTGTAAAAGCACAAATTCACGCAGGTGGTCGTGGAAAAGGTGGAGGAGTTAAACTTGCAAAAAGTTTAGCTGAAATTGAAACTATTTCTGAAAGCATGATTGGAATGATGTTAAAAACACCACAAACTTCTGCTGAAGGTAAAAAAGTGCACCAAGTATTAGTTGCTGAAGATGTATATTACCCAGGTGAAAATGAACCAGATGAATATTACATGTCTGTTTTATTAAATAGAGCTACAGGTAAAAATATGATTATGTATTCTACTGAAGGTGGAATGGATATTGAAGCTGTTGCTGAAAAAACACCACATTTAATTTTTACTGAAGAAATAGATCCATTAATAGGATTACAACCTTTTCAAGCACGTAAAGTTGCTTTTAACTTAGGTTTATCAGGTGGAGCATTGAAAGAAATGATAAAATTTGTTACTTCTTTATATACTGCTTTCGTAAAATCGGATGCTTCGTTATTTGAAATAAATCCTGTTTTAAAAACATCAGATGATAAAATTTTAGCTGTTGATTCTAAAGTAACTTTAGATGACAATGCGTTGTTCCGTCATAAAGATTTAGCTGCATTACGTGATTTACGTGAAGAAAACGATATTGAAGTTGAAGCAAATGCTGCAGGTTTAAATTATGTAGATTTAGATGGTAATGTTGGATGTATGGTAAATGGTGCTGGTTTAGCAATGAGTACTATGGATTTAATTAAACAATCTGGAGGTGAGCCTGCTAACTTTTTAGATGTTGGTGGTACCGCTGATGCTAAACGTGTTGAAACAGCTTTTAGAATTATTTTACAAGATGATAACGTAAAAGCTATTTTAGTTAATATTTTTGGTGGTATTGTACGTTGTGATAGAGTAGCACAAGGTATTATTGATGCTTTTATTAATATGGGAGATGCTATTAAAGTACCAATTATTGTACGTTTACAAGGTACAAACGCAATTGAGGCTAAACAATTAATTGACGCTAGTGGATTAGATGTAATTTCAGCTACTGAATTTCAGGAAGCTGCAGATAAAGTAAAAGAAGTTTTAGCGAGTTAAAAAAACTTAAATTATAAAATTAAAAAACCGACTTATAAAGTCGGTTTTTTTTATGCAAAAAAAAACACTTCGAAAGAAGTGTTTTTAATTTAGATGGATGTAATTTTAAATATCTTCAAAATTTACATCAGTAAAACTTTCAGTACTTGTAACTTCTTCAGTTTCACTTTTTAATTCAGAAGGTTTTTTAAAATCCTTTTGATGACGTTCAGAAATTACTTCATCACCTTTTTCAGTTAAAATATAATCAGTTGCTGCTTTTAGCATCTCATTAAATTCAGAAAAATCTTCTTTGTATAAATAAATTTTGTGTTTTTTGTAATGGAATGATCCATCATCGTGTGTGAATTTTTTACTTTCCGTAACTGTTAAGTAATAATCTTCAGCTTTCGTAGCTCTTACATCAAAAAAGTAAGTTCTTCTTCCTGCTCTCAGAACCTGTGAGAATATTTCCTCTTGCTCTAAATGTTCTTTTTCCATAATTAACTCTCTATTTTTAATTAATCCTATAATTAGATTTCTACACAAATCTATAAAAATAATTGACTTATATCACTATTTTTATATTTCTTTTTCTAAAAGTTGTTGTTCAAATAGTTCTTTATAATACCCATTAATATGAACCAACTTAGAATGTGATCCTTGTTGAATTATTTCGCCATTTTCAAGTACAATTATAGTGTCAGCATTTTTAATTGATGAAATTCTATGGCTTACAATAATGGTTGTTTTGTTTTTACTAACTTTGTATAAGTTATTTAAAATTATCTCTTCAGTTTCAGTATCTACAGCTGATAGACAATCGTCAAAAATTAAAATATTTGGATCTTTAATAATTGCTCTAGCAATAGATATTCGTTGTTTTTGACCTCCAGAAAGGGTAACACCTCTTTCACCTACATAAGTATTGTAGCCGTCATTAAAATTAATAATATTATGATGGATATATGCATCTTTTGCAGCTTGTTCTATTTTGCTGTCTGAGGCAGTTTCATCACCAAATTTAATATTGTTTTTTATAGTATCTGAAAACAAGAAAGCTTCTTGTGGTACAAATCCAATACTTTGTCTTAAATTATTTAAATTAAGTTGTTTGATCGTAGTTCCATCAATTAAAATTTCACCCAAATTAGTATCGTATAAACGAGCAATTAAATTTATAATTGTTGATTTTCCTGAACCAGTATTTCCTAAAATAGCTAAAGTTTTTCCTTTTTCCAGTTTAAAACTTACATTTTTTAAGGCTGTAATATTTGTATCATCATAAGTAAACGAAATGTTTTTAAATTCAATTTCTCCATTAATTTTTGAGGAATTTTGGTTGTTATTAACAATTTCTGGTTGATGTTTTAAAAATTCATTGATACGCTTTTGAGAAGCCTCAGCTTGTTGTATCATTGATGTTACCCAGCCAACTACTGCAACAGGCCACGTTAACATATTTACGTACATAATAAATTGTGCAATAACACCTAAAGTAATTGAGCCTTCAATATATCTTAAACCTCCAATATAAATAACTAAAATATTACTTAAACCTATTAATAAAATCATTAATGGAAAAAATAAAGCTTGTGCTTTAAATAAATCTATATTTTTTTCTTTTGAAGTATTAGCAAGCTCTTCAAACTCAACACTTGTTTTGTGCTCAATGCCATAAGATTTTAAAATACTAATTCCTGAAAAAGTTTCTTGTGCATTTGCTGTTAAATTTGATAAATATTGCTGTACAATGGTACTTCGTTTATTTATAATTCTACTTAAAAAATAAATAGAGATAGATAAAAAGGGTAGTGGTAATAAGGTGTAATTTGTTAATAAAGGATCTATATCGTACATTTTTATAATTGCAACTACAAATAACACTAACATATTCATAGTATACATAACAGCCGGCCCAACATACATTCTAACTTTACTTACATCTTCACTAATTCGGTTCATTAAATCACCGGTTTTGTTTTTTTTGTAAAAATTTAGTGAAAGACGCTGGTATTGTTGATAAATTTCATTTTTTAAATCAAATTCAATTAATCTAGAAGTTACAATAATGGTTTGTCTCATTAAAAAAGTGAAAAAACCAGAAAGTAAAGCCACACCAATTATAAGAAGTATATTGTTAAGCAGTGAAGATTTTACAAATTCAAAATCATAAATAAGTCCGTTTTTATAATCTTCAGCTAAATTTATAGATTCTTCTACAAGTTGAGGAACTTGTAATATTAATACTTTAGAAAAAATAGTAATTACAATCCCTACAAGCAATCTAAACTTGTATTTAAAAAAGTATTTATTTAAATATTGTAATGCTTTCATAAAAAAAATAAGGGTACTTCAATTTTGAAAGCACGAAGATACATGAATTAAATTTTATTTTAATTTGTTTATGATAGTTTTAACTTTGATTAAAAAATTAAAAAACACTATTAAATTTATAAAAAATAGTAGTATTTTTGCAGCTTTAAAACACTAAAAATTTCAAAGTTCTTTAAATGATAAATAGAAGACATATTAGAGTTAAAGTAATGCAATCTGTATATGCGTTATTACAATCTAAAAGTGACAATTTAACAAAGGAAGAAAAATTCTTATATGGAAGTATAGATAAAATGTATGATTTATATGCATTAACACTTCGTTTGTTTGTTGAAGTAAAAAATCTAGAAAAGAAGCATATTGGAATTTCTCAAAAGAAACATTTGGCAACTGCCGAAGAATTAAAACCAAGCAGTAAATTTATTGATCTTGAAATTTTTAAATTGTTAGATGAAAGCGTTTCATTAAATACGCATTTAGAAACTAACAAATTAAATTATTGGACTTTAGACAATGAATATATTCATGAAATACTAAAGTTAACTAAAGAAAGTGAGCTTTATAAAGCGTTTATGAGTTCAGAAAAATCTTCATTTCAAGAAGAAAAAGAGTTTTTAGTAGCTCTATTTAAAGAAATTATTGCTCCAAATGAAAAACTTTCTGAATATTTTGAAGATAAAAGTATTAGTTGGGTTGATGATATTCCGTTTGTAAATACTTGGGTTGTTAAAACATTAAATCAATTAAAACCAAATAATGCTTTTCATTTAGGGAACTTGTATAAAGATATTGATGACAAACAGTTTGTTGTTGATTTATTTAGAAAAGTAGTGTTAAACCATACGGAGTTTGAAAAAGATATTATTGATAAAACACCTAACTGGGATTCTGAACGAATTGCAGATATAGATATGATTTTAATAAAAATGGCTATTTGTGAATTTTTAAAATTCCCATCTATGCCAACGCGCGTTACAATAAATGAATATATAGAGATTTCTAAAGATTATTCAACCAATAAAAGTAGCTTTTTTATTAACGGAGTTTTAGATAAAATTTTAAAAGATTTTACAGCTTCAAAAAGGTTGAATAAAATTGGAAGAGGACTACTTTAATAGTATAAAACAAAACTTTTAAAAATGAAAAAAATTCAAATTATTTATATTGCTATCCTAAGTTTAGTAATAGTTTCTTGTAAAGAAAATGCAGCTTCTAAAATAAAAGAAACAAATTTAGAAACAGCAAAAGAAAGAGATGCAATCATTAATTTAGGAGCCCCAATTATTGAATTTGATAAAACTGAATATAATTTTGGTGATATTAAAGAAGGAGATGTTATAGAAGGTATTTTTAATATATCAAATACAGGGAAAGTAGATTTAATAATTACAAATGCAAAAGCATCATGCGGTTGTACAGTACCTGAATGGCCAAAAGAAGCTATTAAACCAGGTGAGTCAGCTGAGTTAAAATTCTCATTTAATTCAAGAGGAAGAACAGGTAAACAAAGTAAATCAATTACACTTAAAACAAATACTGAAAAAGGAACTGAGATGTTGCGTATTTCAGGAATTGTAATTGGTAAAGATGGTTCTACTAAAAAGCCATCATTTAAAAAATAATTTAAAAGAAAATTAATAATTTAAAATATAATTAATGTACACATCAATATTTTTACAAGTAGGAACAAGCACATTACAAGGAATGTTACCATTTTTGCTAATGTTTGTAGTCATTTATTTTTTTATGATTCGTCCACAAATGAAACGTCAAAAGAATGAAAAATCTTTTCAGGCATCAATTGCAAAAGGAAATAAAATAATAACAACAAGTGGTATTCACGGTAAAATTTTAGATATTGTTGATAGTGACAATACTGTTATTATTGAAACTGGAGCCGGAAAAATGAAATTTGAACGTTCATCAATTTCAATGGAACTTAGTAAAAAGTTACAAGCACCAAAAGTAGCTAAATAAGAAATAATACATATTTAATTAAAAGTGAGTTTTTAAACTCACTTTTTTTGTATATTTAAATCTTATTATTAGTAAATGAAAACAGCTACACAACAAACAAACTTATCAATTAACAATAAAAGAAAAGCTAAAGTGTTTTTATTTATATTGTTATTAACTTCAATAATTTGGTTGTTAATTGAATTATCTAAAACATATACTAGTTTAGCCGTTTTTAGAGTAACATATAAAGATATTCCTGCAGGAAAATTACTACAATCTCAACCAGTTTCTGAAATTAAAATAGCTTTAAAAGCTCCGGGTTTTACGTTGTTAAAATACAAAGTAAAAAAAAGTAAGGTTGTTTTAAGTTTAAAGAACACTATTAAAAACGGTTCAAGTTTTTATATGTTACCTAACCAACAAATTACGTATTTAAAAGCTCAATTATCTAATGAAACAGAAGTTGTGAATGTTTTAAATGATACAATTTTTATTGAGTTAGGAAATAATAAATCTAAAAAGATACCTGTAAACCCATCATTAGATATAAAATTTAAATTAGGTTATAATTTTATTGAAAATATAATAATTAAGCCAGATTCTGTTTTAATAACAGGTCCTGAAAAGTTTGTAGATTCAATAAAAGAGTTAACAACTTCAGTATTAAAATTAAGCGATGTTTATGAGTCTATTCATAAAGATTTACCTTTAAAACTTCCATTACAAAAAGAGCATTTAACTTTTTCAGCAACTAAAATAATAGTTACAGGTAAGGTTGATAAATTTACTGAAGGAAAATTTATGTTACCAATAACTTTAATTAATAAGCCTGAGAATATGCAAATTAACACTTTTCCAAAAGAAATTGAAGTTATTTATCAAGCAGGGCTTTCAAACTTTAACAAAATAACCAAAAATAGTTTTTTAATTGTGTACGATTTTAATCAGTATAAAAACGATACATTAATTAAGTATTTAACTCCAACAATACAACAACAAAGCGAATTTATTTCTACACTAAAAATTAACCCAAGTCAAATAGAATTTTTAATTCAAAGATGATAATAGTAGGTTTAACAGGTGGTATTGGAAGCGGTAAAAGCACAGTGTTACAGTTATTTAAAGAACTGGGTGCTGTAGTTTATATTGCTGATGTTGAAGCTAAAGAGTTAATGAATTCTGATAAGCAACTAATACAAGATATAACTACACTTTTTGGTGAAAAAGCATATGTAAATAATAAGCTAAGTAGAAATTATATTGCTAACGTTGTTTTTAATGATAAAGAAAAATTAAAAGCATTAAATACATTAGTGCACCCAAAAGTTAAATTGCATTTCAAAAAATTTATTGAAAAGCAAACAACTAAAGTTGTGATGTATGAATCTGCTATTTTATTTGAAAGTGGTACGAATACAATATGCGATTATGTGATAACCGTAACTGCTAATTTTGAAGATAAAATAGAAAGAATTATTAAGCGTGATAAAATTTCTAAACAGCAAATTTTAGAAAGAATGCAACATCAAACTTCAGATGTTATAAAAATTGAAAAATCAGATTTCATAATTACAAATACTACACTAGAAGCTACAAAAAAACAAGTTGATAAACTTTATAAAGTACTAGTAGAAAAATAATTTCTTTACAAAATTTCTTAATATATTGTTAAAAAATTGTATTTTTTGTTAACTTACGTTAAAATTTAACATTTATACTGTTAAAAGTTTATTTTTGAATAATGAGAAAAAGAATATTTGTACTTATTATTATTTTAATGAGTATTGCCTTAATTGGTATTATTTCGGTACAAGTATTTTGGATTAAAAACACGATACAAATTACAGAAGAACAGTTTACTTCTAATGTGAGATTTGCTCTGGCAAAAGTTTCAGAAGATATTAAAGAAAGAGAATTTGAAAACTTTTATGATGATATTTCTGAAAGAGTACCTAGTGGTAGTAAGTTAGATTATTCAGATATTAGTAAGTTTATTTATGAAAAAATTGATACAACTAATAATGAAAGATTTAGATATTCTCAGAGTATAATTGAACAAAATTATAAAGTACCAACTGAGTTCTTTGAAAATGATTCTATTGATTTTAAAGAAATTTATAGTAAAGAAGAAATTGTAGTTGTAAAAGGTGATATTATTGATAATTCAGGAAGTTTAGTAAATCCACCTGAAGAAAAATACATAAAAGTAAGTAGATTTGATAAGGCAATTAAAGCTAAATTAGAACCTGCATTTGATGCAATTACTTCTAGAATGCCAATACATAAAAGGGTAAGTAATGAGGAAATTACGTATAGGCTTAATAATGAATTGGAGCGTAGAGGAATTGCAACCAATTTTAAATATGGTATTTACAGTAATGGTTTAGCAACGCAAGTAAAATCGGGTTATTTTAGAAAAGAAGCTGGAAAAAGTTATAAAGTGCCAATGTTTGCTGATACTGATGGAAATAGTAACTTTCAATTATTTGTTACGTTTCCTGATGAAAAGAAATTCATCCTTTCTTCAATTTTTAAAATTTTGTTTTTATCAGCATTTTTTGTGTTAATTATTATTGTTGCTTTTGTAAGTGCCTTATATCAGTTAGTTAGGCAAAAACAAATTCCTGAAATTAAAACAGATTTTATTAATAACATGACACATGAGTTTAAAACACCTATTGCAACAATTAATTTAGCTTTAGATGCTATTAAAAATCCCAAGATTATAGAAGACAAAGATAAGGTGTTAAGATATGTGAAAATGATTAGGGAGGAAAACAAGCGAATGCATACACAAGTTGAAAATGTTTTAAGAATATCTAAATTAGAAAAAAATCAATTAGATGTTAGTAAGGAAGTTGTTGATACTCACGACATAATAGAGGAAGCTATAACGCATATTCAATTATTAATTAACGATAAAGGAGGTGATATAAATATTGATTTTAAAGCTAGTTTTGCTGAAATTACAGCGAATCAATTCCATTTAACCAACATTTTTGTTAATATGTTAGACAATGCAATTAAATATTCTAATGAAATACCAAAAATTAATATTTCAACAAGTAATACTGAAAAAAATATTATAGTTAAAATAACTGATAATGGTATTGGAATGAGTAAAGTAGTTCAAAAAAATATATTTAAAAAGTTTTATAGAGAAGAAAGAGGTAATATTCATAATGTGAAAGGACATGGTTTAGGACTTTCATACGTAAAAAAAATAATAGAAATTCATCAAGGGGAAATTTCTGTTGAAAGTGAAAAAGGAATTGGAAGCACTTTTACTGCAAAATTACCATTGGTATAAATAAATAAAATATGGAAAACAAGAAAATTTTATTAGTTGAAGACGATCCAAATTTTGGAACTGTTTTAAAAGATTATCTTACATTAAACGATTATAATGTAACACTAGCAAAAGATGGCTTGGAAGGTCTTATTATGTTTAAAAATGATGATTATGATTTATGTATTTTAGATGTAATGATGCCTAGAAAAGATGGTTTTTCATTAGCTAAAGATATAAGAAGTACAAATTCTGAAGTACCAATTATATTTCTTACGGCAAAAACTATGAAAGAAGATGTACTGAAAGGTTATCAAGCAGGAGCCGATGATTATTTAAATAAACCTTTTGATTCTGAAGTATTATTGTATAAAATTAAAGCGATAATGCAGCGAAAAGAAAGTGAACAGGATGTTGAAGAAGAAGTGTTTGAATTTAAAATTGGAAAGTTTGATTTTAATTCAAAATTACGTCATTTATCATTTGATGATGGTGAAGCTCAAAAATTATCACCTAAAGAAAGTAAATTATTAAAATTACTTACTATATATAAAAATGATTTAATGCCTCGTGAGTTAGCTTTAACTAAAATTTGGCGAGACGATAATTATTTTACTTCACGTAGTATGGATGTTTATATAGCTAAACTTCGTAAATATTTAAAAAGAGATGAAGATGTTGAAATTTTGAATATTCATGGAGAGGGATTTAGGCTTATTGAAAAATAAGAAGAAAAATTAAACCTGCTTAGTGCAGGTTTTTTTATGGTTTAAAAACTACATTTGTATAAAATTTGTAGTATGTCTAAGCTAATAAAAATTTACGAAGAAAATCCTAACGAGCGTGAAATAGAAAAAATTGTAGCTATTTTAAAAAAAGGAGGGTTAATTATTTATCCTACAGATACAGTTTATGGTATTGGTTGTGATATAACCAATGCAAAAGCTATGGAAAAAGTGGCTAAAATTAAAGGTGTAAAATTAGAGAAAGCTAATTTCTCTTTTATATGTTACGATTTAAGTAACCTTTCAGATTATGTAAAGCAAATAAACACGCCAACTTATAAAATTTTAAAAAAATCATTTCCGGGGCCATATACGTTCATTTTACCTGGAAATAATAACTTGCCGAAAGCATTTAAAAACAAAAAAACTGTAGGAATTCGTATTCCAGATAGCAATATCATTAGAGAGTTAGTTAAAAAATTAGGAAATCCAATTGTTTCAACATCAATTTATGATGAAGATGATTTAATTGAATACACAACCGATCCTGAATTAATTTTTGAAAAATGGAAAAATAGAGTTGAGGCGGTTATTGATGGTGGTTTTGGCGGAAATATTCCTTCTACAATTATTGATTTATCTGACGATGAAATTACAATTATACGTGAAGGTAAAGGAACTATTGATTTTTTATAATTTTTTATAGGTGTTTTTTCCTTCAATAAAATGGCTCCAAACGATACTTTTTAATGAAAAATAGTTATTTTTTTGTTGAAGTACTTTTCTTTTTTTAATCATTTTTAGTACATAATAATAAAAACTAAAATGTGCTTTTATAATGGCAAAAGTGTGTATTGGTTTTAATTCTATTAAAAATTTAACACCAGCTATACCATCTAAAATAAGTCTTGAAAATATAATTGGAATGATACTGTTTTTTGGTAAATTTTTAACCAATGTAAATAGACTGTTTCTAAAGTTTAGAAAAGTTTTTTTAGGACTTGCTTCTTTTAACGTTGCGCCTCCAATATGATATACTGTTGAAGTTCCTACATATTTAATTGTTTTTTGAAGATTAAAAGCTCTCCAACATAAATCAATTTCTTCTTGATGTGCAAAATAATCTTCATCAAAACCATCTAGATTGTGAAAAATCTCAGAACGAATAAAAAAACAAGCTCCTGAAGCCCAGAAAATCTCTGCTTCATCATTATATTGCTGCGTGTCAGTTTCTAAATTTGCAAAAATTCTTCCTCTGCAATATGGATAACCGTATTTATCAACAAATCCGCCTGCGGCACCAGCATATTCAAACTTATCTTTGTTTTTAAAATCTAATATTTTTGGTTGAACAATGGCTGTTTCAGGTTCATTTTTAAACAATTTAATAATTGGATTTAACCAACCTTCAGTTACTTCAATATCTGAGTTTACCAAAGCGTAAATATCTGCTTTTACATGTTGTAAAGCATCATTATAACCTTTTGCATAACCACCATTTACACTATTTTGAACAATTTTAATCTCAGGGTGTTTTTGTTGAATAAAATTGATTGAATCATCAGATGAAGCATTATCTGCAACAACAATTTCAACGTTGGGCAACTTACTAAATTTAACTATTGAAGGTGTAAATTTTTCTAGTAAATGTTTTCCATTCCAATTTAATATAACAATGGCTAATTTCAATTTTTTTTAAGTGTTTTTGAATAAATTAAATTTATAAATAAAGTTACAATTATTAAAAAGGTAATTGCGGCAAAAATCCATTTTAAAGATGTAAAAATAGAAGTTAAATTGCAAATAGCAGTTAGTTTTGTTGGATATTTTAGGAGCATTAAAATAATTCCAGAATTTTCTAATACATCAAACCAACTTATAAAAAAAGGTGCTAAACATACATAGTTTATTCTTTTTAAAGTAGTTGTATTTAATAACATTATAATAATAAATGCATAAACAAAGCTATACATAAGCGCGTACGGGAAATCTATAAATAATGTTTTGTATTTGTATGTATTTCTTCCGTTTTCTCCTAAGTTTTCAATTAAAAGGTAAGCTTCGTTAATTGTATAAGAAAATTTTAAATCTAAAATAGCATTAATTTTAATGTTGTTTTCTGAAAATAATTTTGAAAATTCGGGTAATAATAATATATTAAAGAGAAGTATTAATAGAACACCTATTCTAATATTTCTTTTAGTAGCGTGTACAGTTAAAAAATTAAAAAATGCAACCATTAATAGTTTTGAGTAAATGTTTTACTAATAATTTCCCACTCTTTTTGTACTTTTAGAAATGTTAAATAATCTGAATAAGATGCATTAGAATATATAAACTGTGTTTTAAAATTAGCAATATCACCTTCAATATCGCCATTTAAAATTGATGTGTTAATTTGTTGAACACCGTCACTTTTTACTTTTTTTAAAAATGCTTCAAAAGGGATAATTAATTCGGTATTGTTCAAACTAGTATATAAACTTGCATTTTTTGAAAAAGCAGTTTGTAAAATTTCTAAATTTGCATTTTTTCTGCCTTCAAAATAATTATAAATTGTCTTTTCTACGGCTTTAAATTCATTTTCTTTAGTTAAAAAATTGCGTAGCACAGTATTATATTGTTGTGAAGCATTTATATATGGAAAATGTCCTTCGTTTTTAAATGTATAAATTTCAGCATCTAAATACAATTCTTTAATTTTTGTTCTTAATTGAGGCTGAATTAAAGGGTCGTTATCAGATTCAATAATTAATTTCGGAATTCGTTTTATTTCATATTTTGCTGGTGTTGCAGTAAATTTATCAATTACAACATAAAATCGATTCATAAATTGTTTTTTACTAAAAGGCAAACTTGGTAAAAAAGCGTTTAATAATTCAGAGTTTTTTGCTGCGGGTATTAATTCATTATTTAATTTTTTTTCTCCTAGTTTTGAAAGTAGTATTTCGGGTAAATAGGGAATTACTTTACTTTTAGTTGCGTTTACTTTTTCAATTAAATTATTTGGAGGGAAAGTATTTGCAAAAACAGCTTTTTCAATCCTATTTGGGATTGAAGAAACTAAATATTGAGTAATGTAACCGCCCATTGATGTTCCAACTACATTGAATTTATTAATATTTTCAGTTTCTAAAATTTTTAATATTCCTTCAGATGCTTTTTCCAATGAATTAATTTCTTCAGGTAATGTGTACGTAATTATTTTATAATCTTTTTCAAACTCAATTACTTGTTGCCACCATAAATCATATGCACCACCCATTCCGTGCAAAAATAAAATGCTTTCTTTTCCGTTTCCACTAGTTAAATAGTTCCATTTAACATTATTTACAGTAATTTGTTTTGTTGCTCTACTTTTAAATTCTTTTAAACTTAAAGCTGGCTTGTCATTTTTTGTGTATAAATCAAAAAAATCAGCCTGAGGAGCAGGTATAAAATAGCTGCCAATTATTAAAATTAATAACACAAATAATGTTCGAATAAAATATTTTTTTTTCATTTTACGAATTGTATTTTGGGATAGTTTCTAAAAAAATATAGGTTTCATTTTCAATATCCATTTTACAATAATAATGATTCAAACCGTTGCTAACAAACAAGTAATTGGCTTTTAATTTTAAATTGTATCGTGCAATTTGGTCAAATGCATCTTGATTGATATTAACAGAAGCAGCCTTACATTCAACAATAATATGTGGTAAGCCATCAGTATTAAAAACCACAATATCTGTGCGTTTGGTTAACTTGTTAATGGTTAATTTTTTTTCGATGGTGATTAATGAAATTGGATATTTTTTTTCTTCAACCAAATAACGGACTATATGTTGACGTACCCATTCCTCAGGAGTAAGACTCACATATTTTTTTCTAACAATATCAAAAATAAAGTACTTATTTTCATTACTTTTGATTTTGAATTTATATGTTGGTAAATTCAATGGATGCATTCAACAAAAATGCTAATTTTTTTTTATAAATGAATGACGTTACTAAAATAGTTTCTGATATTAAAAGTGGAAATATAAAACCTGTTTATTTTTTAATGGGCAATGAGCCTTATTATATTGATAAAATTTCAGAATTTATTGAAGAAAATATACTCTCTGAAGAAGAAAAAGGTTTTAATCAGCAAGTTTTATATGGAAGAGATGTTACTATTGAACAAATTTCAGACAATGCCAAGCGTTTTCCAATGATGGCTGAACGATTAGTTATTGTTGTAAAAGAAGCGCAAGATTTATCTAGATCTATTGAAAAACTAGTAACTTATGTAGAAAATCCACAACCATCAACGGTTTTAGTTATTTGTTATAAGTACAAAACAATTGATAAACGTAAAAAACTGTACAAAGCACTTCAAAAAAGTGGTGTAGTTTATGAGAGTAAAAAACTATATGAAAACCAAATAGGAGAGTGGATTAGACGAGTTTTGTCTGGTAAAAAATATCTAATAGAATCTAAGGCAGCAGTAATGCTAGTTGAATTTTTGGGAGACGATTTAAGCAAAATAAGTAACGAATTAGATAAGTTAATGGTTGTTTTACCTGAAGGTTCTACCATTACCGCTAGTCATATTGAAGAAAATATAGGAATAAGTAAAGATTATAATAATTTTGAATTGCGTAAAGCCGTTGGTGAACGTAATGTGTACAAAGCAAATATGATAATTAATTATTTTGCTAAAAACCAGAAAGCTAATCCAATTATTGTTACAATTTCTTTATTAAATAGTTTGTTTACTCAACTACTTACTTATCATAGTTTAAGTGATAAATCTAAAAATAGCGTTGCTAGAGCATTAAAAGTAAGTCCATTTTTTGTGTCAGATTATATTACTGCTGCAAAAAATTATCCCATGCGAAAAGTTTCTCAAATTATTGCTTATTTGCGTGAAGCAGATGTGAAAAGCAAAGGAGTTGGAGCTAATGCTTTACCAAGTGGCGATATTTTAAAAGAATTACTTTTTAAAATTATTCACTAATAAAATTTGAGTATTACAGCTTTTAAATTTCGGTGCTAATTATTCTTTATAAATCTCACTCTCAGGATTAAATGCTAACCAAGCAAATGCAAAATGATTGCTATGAGGTTCAATTTTTAATTGTTTTCCTTTTAATTTTCCAGAATAACAGTAACCAGTTATATCCCATTTAGACTCAGTTTTAGTGTCAATAAAAACGTTATTTTCACCTTTAAACGATAATTGTTCATTATCAATTATAGCATTAAAAACAGTTACAGAACCAACATCTTTAGACGCTGAAATATCATTTTCATCTAGAATTGAAATTGTTCCATGTTTATAAAATAATACAACATTTTTATTTTTAAAAGTATCATTAATAACACCACTTTTTGCAACACTTGTAAAAGTATACACTTTATATTCTCCATCACTTTCAATATCTACAATACGCTCCATTGCCGGTAGACGTTTATCTACTTTGTCACTATTAAAAAAGTACTCAATTGGATTTTCTTTTTCATCATATTTTTTATAAGGATTATGACCGTAATTTTTTTCAGAGGATGCAAATCCAGTTTTTTTAGATAGTATTTTACCTTCTGGGTAACGTTTAAAAAATTCTTCAACTGAAATTATTAATGACGGTATAATATCTAATTCAGTTCCGTTATAATCACCAACAATAGCCTCTCCTAATAGTTGTTGCCATAAAGTTTCAGTTTTTCTATCTAACATTACCATATCACTATTTCGCAACATGCCTGAAGCTTCAAATTCTAATATTTCTTTTACTCCTTGATGGTTTATTTTTCGGTTATATACAATTCCTGAATTACATAATGGACAGTAAGTTACCAAAATTGGTACTCCTTCAAGTTCATCATTTGCTATCTCGTGCATCGTTAAAATATTTAAGGAATATGCTTTTGCAATACCATTAATTTCGACCGCTATTACAGGTTCTTTTGGGAAAAACATTTCTAGTCCTTCAGCTTTATTCACAAATTTTGGTTTATCGAGTGTTGGAAATGAGCCTTTTGGAAGCGCTATCTGTATTTCTGAAAGGTCAACAGAGCGATTTATAGTGTCAGTTTTCCAAGTAAAAGGTAATTTTTTTGGATTTTTAAATTGAGCAGATGCAATTGTAACTGATAAAAATAATAATATTATTAGCGGAAGTTTAAATTTCATTAGTGAATGATTTTAGTATAAATATTATGTCAAAATAAAATGAGATACCTTACAAAATTAAGTGTAAATGGACAATTTATATTTAAATATTTAGTATGAAAAATATTATATTTTTTTTATGAATTCAAAAATTGTAAAACAGTTTTAAAAACTAAAGATAGTGATTGCTGTGTGTACTGTTCTTTTGGTACTGAACCTTTCCCGCCAATTCATGAAAATAAGAGTTGTTATTAAAATGTTTTAAATAATTAATCACTTTCCAATACAATATGTAACTTTTCTTTATTTAACGGGTGTTGCCGAGAGGTTATGTGAATTCTAAGTGTAGTGTTTTTCTTTCTTTTGTTTGATCTTATCAAATAAAATGAATATATTCAACTTAGTTTTCTTATTAAGAAGAATGTCTTCTTAGATATTTGTGTTATAACTTACAAACCCAATTTACCATTCATAAACTCTTTGCAGTAAGTAAGAATCTATTGTTACCTTTGTTTTCATGACTAATATTAAAGCAATACTTATTGACGATGAACAAAGTGCAAGAAATGTACTGACCAATTTATTGGAAAGAAGTTCTTCTAATATAGAAATTATTGCGACTTGTAATAATTTAGAAGAAGGAGTTAAGCAAATTAAAAAAATAAAACCAAACGTAGTTTTTTTAGATGTACAGATGCCTAATTACGCGGGTTATGAAATTATAAAATTCTTCGATAAGATTGAGTTTGAAATTATTTTTGTGACAGCTTATGATCAATATGCAATCAAAGCTTTTGAGTTAAATGCCATTGATTATTTAGTAAAACCTATTGATAGAAAAAAATTAACTCTAACATTACAAAAATTAGAAGATAAATTAAATAAACAATTAGCATTAGTTGATTACCAAACTTTGTTAAAATCTATAAAAGATAAGAATTATAAAAAAATAGTACTTCCAGAGATAGGTAATAGAAGAATTGTTAATTTAGAAGACATTATTGCAGTAGAAGCTGATGGAGCATATAGTACAATACACTTAAAAGGTAACAAGAGGATTACAACTAGTAAAAATTTAAAGTACTTTGAAAATGTATTGCCAAAAGAAACTTCTTTTTTTCGTTCTCATAGAGCGTGGATAGTTAATTTATCACATATAGAATTTTTAAATAAAACAGCATTAACCATTACTCTTGTTAATGGGGTTTTAAAAGCTAAAATATCGAGAGCAAGAGTTGATGATTTTGAGAGAATAATTAAATTTTAAAAAAAATATAATGAAAAAAAAACTGTTTTTATTTTTCATTTTTTGTACTTCACTTTTAATACAAGCACAAGAGCCTGTATCTATACATATTTTAGAAAGAAATGGATTACCTGATAAAGAATTTTATGGTGTCATGGAAGATGACAAAGGTTTTATTTGGTTATCTGCAGCTAAAGGACTCTTTAGATATGATGGTAAAACATTTAAGAATTATAGCAATGAAGAACAACGCGGGTTATCTGTTTTTGGAGCTAAACAAGATAGTTTAGGACGTATTTGGTGTAATAATATTTCAGGTCAATTTTTTTATACAGATAACGGAAAATTACACTTATTTACAGATTTAAATAAATTATTAAAAGGAGAGTTAGCAGAGTTTATAATTAAAAGGAAATATCTATGGGTAGTATCTTCAAGGCATATTTATAAAATAGATTTAAATACAAAAATTATAGAACAATGTTTTAATAACAAACAATCATTTGGAGTTCCATATAAATTAAATAACACGATTTATGTATCAAATGCAGGTTCTATACTAAATATAACTCCAGAAAATAATATTAAAAAATTATTGACGTCAAACTTATTATTTAGAAATAAAAACGGACGTTCTGTATCTCAAGGTAAAATTAAAATATTTAAGGTAGGCTCCTCTTTTTTCTTAAAAGAGAAAAGAAGTGGCATAAATATATTTTTTCAATTTAATATTTCAGAAGAAAAAATCAACAAAATAAAAGGATTTGAAGCTTTAGCTAAAGAACGAATTTATACCTTATTTGAAAATGAAAATGAAAATGAAATTTGGATAGGCACAAACTCTGGAGTTTGGGTGTATGAATTTACATCAAATAATTTTCGTTTAAAGAAACGAATTTTAAAAGGTAGAGATATCACAAAAATTTTAAAAGATAAAGATGATAACTATTGGTTAACAACGTTAAACAATGGAGTTTATGTAATTCCAAATATTAATATTGAAACTTGTAGTGTTTCAGAAAAAAACAAAAACATAAGCAGTTTAGATATAATAGATAATAATACATTAGTTTTTGGAACTAAATCAGGAAGTATAGGGTTTTATAATGTAGCAACGAACATAGAAAAGCACATAGTCTTGCCCTCAAAAGATAGAGTATCAGTAATTAAATATCACCCAAAAAAAAATATAGTTTTTATAAGTAAAGATTTAGAATCTTATACCTATAATTACAAAAGGCAACAATTAAGTAAAATTAATAAGTTAAAGAAATTTAACACTGCTAAAAGTATAACATTACTGAAAAATAATGACCTACTTCTTACGAGTTATAGTTCGGTAATAAAACTAGAAAATGCTAATATTAATAATGATGAAATTTTTATTTCTAATGGAAAAAGGACATATGCATCACATTATAATAAAACTAAAAATGATGTTTATGTCGCATATGTAGATGACCTAGTTAAATATGATAGTATTTGGAACCCAAAAAAAATTCAATTTGAGGGAAAATCTATTTACGGTAACTCAATGTCTGAAACAGCTAATGGTGTTATCTGGGTATCAACTTTTAAAAATGGTGTTTTTGGAATTAAAAATGATAGTGTTATACATCATTATACAACAAGAAATGGCTTATCATCTAATTACATAGGGAAAATTAAAGCAGACAAAAATGAATTATGGATTTCCTTAGAAAATAGTATTCAAGTACTTGATGTTACAACAGATCAATTAAAAACATTAACCAAAAGAGAAGGTATTTTATCTTATGACATTTCTGGTATAGAAATATTAAACAACAAAGTGTTTTTCTCGTCTAACGTTGGTTTGTTTTCAGTAGATAAAGAAAAAGCGTTTAAAACACAAAACCCAGAAATTTACTTTAATAACTTAGAAATTAATGAAAAAGATACCATAATTGTCTCTAATTATAAATTGAACCATAATCAGAATACAATAAAAATAGGTTTTAATGTAAATGGTTTTTTATATAACCAAAAAGGGAACTATAAATATCGATTAAAAGGACTTAATGATAATTGGTTAGTTACGGATTTAGGTATAAACGCTGTTAAATACAATAGTTTATCGGCAGGTAATTATACGTTTCAAGTACAAACTAATACTGCTAATAATAAAAAGAAAATAATTGAACTTACGTTTTTAATAAATAAACCATATTGGAAAACTTGGTGGTTTATTTTAGGTGTTTCCATATTAATTTTTGGAAGCACTATTTGGTATTTTATTAAAAAAATAAAAAGCAAAGAAAAAGAACGAATTGCGCTATTAGAAAAGTTATCCTTAGAGAAAGAGTTAATAAATATAAATTTAACAGCATTAAGATCGCAGATGAATCCGCACTTTATTTTTAATGCCTTAAACTCTATACAAGATTTAGTATTAAAACAAGATACAGAAGCTTCTTATGATTCTATTGTGTTGTTTGCAGAACTCATACGAAACACGTTGAGTTACTCTAGTCAAGATTTTATTTCTATAGATAAAGAGTTAGATTTCTTAAAAGTGTATTTACAATTAGAAAATCTTCGTTTTGGAGATGAGTTTAAGTATACTATTTCTTTTAGTTCAAAAGAAAATTTAGAAATTCCGTCCTTATTAATTCAACCTTTTATTGAAAATGCTTTGGTGCATGGTTTATTGCATAAAAAAGGTGAAAAAGAACTTAATATTAAATTTACTTTTATAGACAACAGTTTGCAATGTGTAATTACTGATAATGGAATTGGAAGGTGTAAGGCATCTGAAATTTCTAATCGTCAAGGAAATCATCACGAATCGTTTGCTCTTGGAGCAATAGAAAAAAGATTAGAAATTTTTAAAAAGCAATATAACGAACACATTGGTTATAGTATTACTGATTTATATGAAAATGAAGTAGCTAAAGGCACCAAAGTAGTTGTAACAATGCCTTTTAAAAGAAAGTTTTAGATTTTTCTAAAATTAAGATTTATTTCTATTTCCAAACTCCAATTACCATCCATAAAACTAGCAATTGATACAGGAACTTTACGAACGAATGGAAACATAGATATTGGAGCTATTGAAAAAGGAGTTGATATTAGTAATTCATGAATAAGTCTAGTAGTAAACAACCAATCGTCAAATAATATTACTATTATTCTAGAAATTTCTATGCTAAAATTGAGTACCGTTAGATCATAGTTCCCAATTTAATAGTTAGTTTAAAAAAATGCTCAGTTGTAATGACTGAGTTTTATACTATTTAGTGAATACTTATTCCGTTCACAAACTCAATTTTCTATTCATAAAGTGGTTTGCTTTATAACAAGTAGTGTGTTATATGTTTGTTGAAGAATATTAAAAACAAACAATGAAAAATTATTTTAAAGTTATTACAATGCTATCGTTATTAATCATATTTGCATGTAGTAAAGATGAGGTGCTAAATACGGCTCCAGAAATTGAAGCACAATCTTTTAATGCCCTTGAAGATATAACATCAAGCAGTATTATAGGAAAAGTAACTGCTACAGATGCAGAAAGTACAGAGCTCAGTTATAGTATAGTACAATTAGCCAAACCCGAGACTCCTTTAATATTCGAAATTTCAAGTAATGGTGATTTAAAACTTGCAGCTGGATTTTCTTTAGATTACAAAACAGCTACAAGTCATCTTATAACAGTTGAGGTATCAGATGGGGAATCAACAGCTTCAGCAACAGTAACTATTAATGTAGTTTATGTGAATTCTGAAGGCCCAGTATTTACCCAGTCAGGACCTTTTACAGTTGAAGAAGATGCAAATGAAACAACAATTATAGGAACAATGTCTGCTACGGATGCAGATGGTGATACACTAAATTTTCTTATCTCTTCTAGTAGTCTTTTTAAAATAGATACTAATAGTGGTGCTATCAGTTTAAAATCTACAAGTAATTTAGATTTCGAAACAAAAACACAATACAATATTCAAATCACTGCTTTTGATGGTTTAAACAATGTAAGTACACCTGTTATTATAAATGTAACAAATGTTAATGAAGCTCCAGTTTTTGTAGAAACAACTCAATCTTTTACAGCTGCAGAAGATATTGCAGCGAGTAGTGTTATTGGTACAGTAGAAGCTACTGACCCAGATAATAATGGCTTGAACTTTAGTTTAACTGCAGCAAATAATAGTGATATGTTTACTATTTCTAACTCTGGAGAAATAAGTTTAGCACCTGGGAAAACCCTGGATTATGAAACTGCTACCTCTCATTCTATTTCAGTAGCGGTATCAGATGGAGGTTTTAGTGTTACAGGTATTGTAATTCTTACAGTAACTGATGTTGCAGAAGGAGTTTCGGTTAATATACCAGATGCTCATTTTAAAGCAGCATTGGTAGCCAATACTGCGATTAATACAAATAATGATAGTGAAATTCAACTTACAGAAGCGGTTGCTTTTTCGGGTAGTATATATGTTCGTAATAAAGGCATCAGTGATTTAACAGGCATTGAAGCTTTTGTTAATTTAACAACGCTTAACTGTGATAACAATAACTTAACAAGTTTTGATATTTCAAAAAACACAAACTTAACAGGATTGAAGTGTGATGGTAATGGTTTAACAAGTTTAGATGTTTCAAATAATACATTGTTAACAGAGTTAAGAGTTTATCAGAATAACTTAACGAGTATAGATATCTCAAAAAACACAGCGTTAAGTACATTGAGTGTCTCTGACAATAACTTAACAAGTTTAGATATATCAAATAATACAGCATTATCAATTTTGTATTGTGCTATCAATAACTTAACAAGTTTAGATGTTTCAAATAATACTGCATTAACCCGTCTTAGATGTTTTGATAATAACTTAACGAGTTTAGATATATCAAATGGAAATAATACCAACATATGGGATTTTATGGCGGATATCAATACGGGCTTAACTTGTATAAAAATTGATGCAGGTTTTACACCACCAAATACTGGATGGATAAAAGATGCAGGTGCAAGTTATAATACAACTTGCCCTTCCTATTAGTTAATTTATAAACGTATTTAGTTGCTTAAGCATTACTATTGTTAATTGTAAAAAGTAAATTTTTTTAATAAAGAAACCTTATAGTTGTTAAGCTATAAGGTTTCTTTTTTATGAATATGTTACAATGTATTTAAGTTATGGACTTTTTGTTGCAAGTCCACCTTTAATAGTAGCTAGAATTGAAGATATTGATAGTCTTTTAATTGAAGATCTTGGAATAGAACGTAATGTCAGAAAACGAAGAGTTGGTATCTCTAGAACAAATTATAAATCCTTAGATAATGAATATCAAATTAAAGAAGCTTTAACTGATATGTGTGATTTGGTAAATTGTAAAGAAAATACATTTGGAAAAGCATTGCTAACCCTTCCCAATGCATCAATGCATACTTTATCTAAAGATATAAACCATAATAATGAGTTTATTTCACATTTAAATATTATGTGTTAAAAGATATATAAAATTTTGATAATCAGTTACTTTCCGATACAATAAGTAATTTCTCTTTGTTTATAGTAGGTTAGAAGGGGAAAGGTGTATCTGAGTTATTGAATTTTAGTTGTTTTTAATAGGATATTAATTGATTAAATATATGTAATCTTAGTTTTTGCTAAAAATCAAATTTCCATTCTATATAATTCAATTTTGTGTTGATCCTTTTATTTCATTTAACATTTTGTTAAATGATGATAATTTATTATAGATTATTTGTACCTCTTTCGTTTTGTAATCTGTATAAACCCTTCTTTAGTAAATAAATAAGTTGCAATGCTAGGAATGCTAATCTATTTTAGTTTGTCTTTTGTTTCAATTGCAAATTTACGCATATTTTATTTTTTGAAAAAACTTTTGTTTAATACACAAATATATATATATTTGGTAAACCAAACTGGTTAACCAATTTAATATGTATAAAATAACTCAACATAAGTTCTTAATTGTGATTTTAATTTTTACACAAATATCTATGTTTTCATGTAAAAATAGTACAATTAAGTATACAGATAAAAATGATGATAGTAATCACCCAAAACTTGTTTTAACTCAAAAAGGTGTTCAGAACATTAGAGAAAATTTAGGAAATGTTCCGTTATTTGATGAAACGCTAGCGAAAGTTAAGGAAGAAATTGATGCTGAAATATTAGTTGGAATTGATGTGCCAATTCCAAAAGATTTCTCGGGGGGTTATACTCATGAACGTCATAAAAAGAATTATTCGATGATGCAAAAAGCTGGTGTTTTATACCAGATTTTAGATAATGAAAAATATGCCTTATATGTTAAAGAAATGCTATTTGCTTATGAAAAATTATATCCAACATTGCCTTTACACCCACAAACAAGATCGTATGCTAGGGGTAAATTATTTTGGCAATGTTTAAATGAGTCAAATTGGTTGGTATATACGAGTCAGGCTTATGATTGCATTTACGAATATCTAAGTAAAAATGAAAGAGAACAGTTGGAAACAAATTTATTTAGACCTTTTGCAGATTTTATATCTATAGATAACCCACAATTTTTTAATAGAGTACATAACCATAGTACTTGGGGTAATGTAGCAGTAGGTATGATTGCACTGGTAATGGAAGACGATAACTTATTACAAACAGCTTTACATGGTTTAAAAATTGACAATCTTAAAGTTGGAATGAAAGATAATGATGGTGGGTTCATTAAAACAGAAGGTCAAAAAGTAGGCTTTTTCGCAAATTTAGATGAACCATTTTCACCAGATGGTTATTATACAGAAGGGCCATATTATCAACGTTATGCTATGTATCCATTCTTAATTTTTGCCCAAGCTCTACATAACAAAAAACCGGAATTAAATATATTTGAATATAAAGAAGGTGTGTTACTAAAAGGAGTTGATGCTTTAATAAATCTATCTGATATAAATGGAGAGTTCTTTACGTTGAATGAGGCTCAAAAAGGAATGTCGTACTACACAAAATCAGTGGGGTCTTCGGTTGATATTGCTTATTATTTTGGAG
>NZ_WTAR01000129.1 GCF_013139515.1 Lutibacter sp. | reverse complement strand
GCTAACAATAGTTAATTGTTAAACCTTTTATCAATTTCGTCAATATTTATAGTTACAAATGTTGTTTTTCCAAAAGGAGACACATCAGGTTGTTTACATATAAACAATTTATTTACAATATCTTCTTGCTCTTTTAAATCTAATTTAGTTCCTGTTTTTATTGCTAAGCTTTTCGCTAAACTTTTAGACATTACATCTAATTGACTAAAACTTGCGTTTGGAATATCATTTTTAATATCTTCTAATAATTGTTCAATAATAATGGTAATTTGACTTTCAGTAATTGTTACCGGTATGCCATTTACAATAATTGAATCATCTAAAATTTTATCGAACAAAAAGCCAACGCTTTCTAAATCTTCTTTAATTTCTCTAATTAATACAATATCACTTTTGTTAAATGCTATTTCTAGCGGAAACAATAATTGTTGGCTCATTGCTTCTTTTACTGTAATGTTTTCTAAAAATTCTTCATACAAAATACGTTGATGTGCTAAATGCTGATTGATGTAAACAACACCAGATTTTATACTACTAACTATATATTTTTTATGAACTTGGTAAGTTTTACTATTTTGTGATGTTTCAGAAAATAAAGAGCTATTAACGGTTTCAGATTTTACTTCAATATTTTGAACATCAATTCCTGTATATAAACTGTCCCATTTAGGCATTTTCTCACTTTTGTGCGAAAATTGATTTGATTTTTGAATATCACTTTTAAATGGGTTGAAATCAGGATTTACCGTTACTTTTGGTGTTTCAGATGTTTTATTTTTAAAATCGTAAGGTGTGTCAAATGAAGCACTTCGTTCAAAATCAAGCACAGGTGCAACGTTGTATTGCCCTAAACTATGTTTAATTGTTGAACGTAAAATTGCATATAATGTTTTTTCATCATCAAACTTAATTTCAGTTTTTGTAGGATGAATATTTATATCAATGCTTTTTGTTGGAACCGTTAAATATAAAAAGTACGTTGGAAAATAACCGCCAGAAAGTAAACTTTCAAAAGCACCTGAAACGGCGTGGTTTAAATAGGCATTTTTAATAAAACGGTCGTTTACAAAAAAGAATTGTTCACCTCTTTTTTTCTTAGCAAATTCTGGTTTTGTAACAAAACCATTTATTTCAAGAACATCAGTTACTTCATTTATTGGTACTAATTTTTCGTTGGTTTTTTTTCCAAAAATTGCGACAATTCGCTGACGAAAATTACCAGTACTTAAATTATATACTTCATTTTCATTATGAAAAAAAGAAAACGAAATGGTTGGATGTGCTAAAGCTATGCGTTGAAACTCGTTAATGATATGACGTGTTTCAATGGTGTTTGATTTTAAAAAATTTCTACGTGCAGGAATATTGTAAAATAAATTTTTAACAGCTACAGAAGTGCCTTTTGGAGTTGAAACATTTTCTTGAGAACTAATAACGCTACCTTCAATTTTAATTTGCGTACCTAATTCTTGATTTTCTTGCTTCGATTTTAAATCTATATGAGCAATGGCGGCAATAGATGCTAATGCTTCACCTCTAAACCCTTTGGTGTGAAGGTTAAATAAATCTTCAGCTTTTTTTATTTTTGAAGTCGCATGGCGTTCAAAACTTAATCTAGCATCGGTTTGGCTCATTCCTTTGCCATTATCAATAACTTGAATAAGAATTTTACCAGCTTCTTTAATAATTAGTTTTATGTTAGTTGCTTCAGCATCAATTGCGTTTTCAAGCAATTCTTTTACTACTGAAGCTGGGCGTTGCACAACTTCACCTGCAGCAATTTGATTTGCAACATGGTCGGGTAGTAGCTGAATAATATCTGGCATTTAAAACGGATTCTTAAAAATGGATAAATCAAAATCAATAATGTATAAAAATATAAATACAAGTATTGCAATAATAATTAAGATTGTTTTGTTGAAACCTCTATCTGCTGAATTTTCACTTTCTTCAAAAGCTGATTTAAATTTTTCTTTAAGTCCTTTATTACCTCCAACTGTAGTTCTAAACTCATCAAATTTGTGACCTATTTGGTAAGGGTTTCCTTCACCTTTAAAGTATCTTGGTTTATAGTCGAACTTTTTATTTGTACGTTTTCTTAAAAATCCCATAGTAGTCAAAAATACTGAATTCTATAATTGTGGTCAAGTAATGTGAATAAGAAGTCTGTTAAAACTCTCTTAAAGCTGCCATTTTAATTGCTGCAATAGCGCATTCAATGCCTTTGTTTCCATGTTTTCCTCCAGAACGGTCTATAGATTGTTGTTTCGTGTTATCAGTTAGTACACAAAAAACAACAGGAACATCGTATATTATATTTAAATCTTTTATGCCTTGAGTAACTCCTTCGCAAACAAAATCAAAATGTTTTGTTTCACCTTGAATTACATTTCCAATAGCAATAATAGCATCTAGTTTTTGAGTAGCTAACATGTGTTTACAACCATAAATAAGCTCAAAACTTCCAGGAACATTCCAGCGAAGTATATTTTCTTTAGTTGCTCCATTCTCTAATAAAGCTTGTTCTGCTCCCAAATATAAGTTTTCTGTAATCTCAGGATTCCATTCAGAAACAACAATCCCAAACCGAAATTTTTTCGCGTTTGGGATTGTTGCTTTATCGTAATTAGATAAATTAGTTGTAGCCATTATAGCTTATTTTTTAGATGCGTATGTTGCTTTACTAATATAAATATCTATATTTTTTGCTTCATCAGAATTTGGGTAATCTGTTTTAATTCTGTTGAAAATATCTAAAGCTTTAGAGAATTTTTCTAAATCCATTGCTGTATTACCAGCTTTGAATAAAAATAATGGACTTGAAAAATTATTGTCTTTTAAATTTGCAGCTTCTAAATAAAAATCTAAAGCATCTTCAGGTTGATTGATATCAGCAAAAGCATCAGCAATTGCACCTTTAGCAGTTGGACCTAATAATTCATCCTCTGAATTAAATTTTTCTAAATAGTCAATAGCTTCTTTATAGTTTTTTATTTTTAAGTATGAAATACCTGCATAATAATTTGCTAAATTTCCTGCTTTAGTTCCGCTGTATTGACTAGCAACATCAACAAAACCTAATTTTCCATCAGCACCATTTAAGGCTAATGTATATAATGAATCTACAGCAACTGAACTAGTACCTGCATCTTCAAAATATGATTTTGGGAAAGCCAATTCATTAGCGGCTTCTTTCTCCTTAGGAGCTGTAATATATTTTTGATAAGGTAAATATCCCAAAATTAATATAACCACTAAACCTAATACTATAAAAATGGTTTTTTGGTTTTTAAATATGAATTTTTCAGATCTTGAAGCTGTTTCATCTAATGTATTAAATACATCAGCAGTTGTTGAATGCTCTTCAGTTTTATGTTGACCTTTTTTTACTTTACTTCCTGTCTTTTTATATGTTGCCATTTATTATAATAATTTGTAGGCGCAAAAATAGCCTTTTTAATTGAAAAGTAAAAATGCAATTATATCTAAATTTACATTTATTTTCAATAATTTTAGACTTTCAAAAAATAGCAATGCATTTACAAAAAATAACGTTGGTTAATTTTAAAAATTTTGAATCTCAAACATTTGATTTTCAGGAGAAAATTAACTGTTTTGTTGGGAATAATGGTGTAGGGAAAACCAATGTTTTAGATGCTATATATTATTTATCTTTTGCAAAAAGTTACTTTAATTCTGTTGCAACACAGAATATTAGGCATTCAGAAGATTTTTTTATGATTGAGGGCGACTACAAAATTAAAGAAAAAAGTGACAATGTTGTTTGTAGTTTAAAGCGAGGAAATAAAAAAGTTGTGAAGCGTAATGGGAAAGTATATGAGAAATTCTCAGATCATATTGGTTATTTACCGTTGGTAATTATTTCACCAGCTGATAGAGATTTAATTACTGATGGAAGTGATATACGTAGAAAATTTATTGATAATGTGATTTCACAATCAGACAATAAATATTTGCAAACTGTAATTAAATATAATAAAGTATTGGTTCAGCGAAATTCATTGTTAAAATATTTTGCATTAAATAGAACTTATGATGCTTTAAATTTAAAGGTGTACGATGAGCAATTAGCAACTTATGGAAGTGTTATTTATAAAAAACGTTCCGCTTTTTTAGATGAATTTATTCCAATTTTTAAAAACCGTTACAAAGCAATTTCAAACAGTAGTGAACATGTAGATTTGGTGTATAAAACCCAATTGAAGGATATTAATTTTTTAGAATTGTTTGAACAAAATGTTGAACGTGATAGAATTTTACAATACACAAGTGCAGGAACTCATAAAGACGATTTAACGTTTGAGATTGATGGATATCCAATTAAAAAATTTGGTTCTCAAGGGCAACAAAAATCGTATTTAATAGCGTTAAAATTAGCGCAATTTGATTTTATAAATAAACAATCTAATGTGAAACCAATTTTATTATTAGATGATATTTTTGATAAACTAGACGATTTAAGAGTAACACAATTAGTAAATTTGGTGAACAATGAAGAATTTGGTCAGTTATTTATAAGTGATACACATAAAGATCGTACTGAAGAAGTCGTAAAAAAAACAAAACAACCGTATAAAATATTTCAACTATAATGGCTAAGCGTCAGAACGAATTTCATTCTATTCAAGATTTAATGAAAGATGTAATTAAAGATAATAAATTAACAAAAGGAATGCACCAATTATCTGTAAATGATGCTTGGGGAAAACTCATGGGAAAAGGAGTTGTTTCTTACACAAATAGTGTAACCTTAAATGGTAAAACACTTATAGTTAATTTAAAATCTTCGGTTTTACGGGAAGAATTAAGCTACGGAAAAGCCAAAATTGTTAAATTAATGAATGAAGAATTGGGAGAAGAATTAATTTCAAAATTGATATTGAGCTAATAAAAAAAACCGTTGCACTGCAACGGTTTTTTTATATTTAAAAAGATATTTTTTTAAAACATTTCTCTTCCAGAAAAATGAAAAGCACCTTCAATAGCTGCGTTTTCATCACTATCAGAACCATGAACTGCATTTTCTCCCATAGAAGAAGCATATAACTTACGAATAGTTCCTTCAGCAGCGTCAGCAGGATTTGTAGCTCCAATTAAAGCTCTAAAATCTTCAACAGCATTTTCTTTTTCTAAAATAGCTGCTACAATTGGACCGCGAGTCATAAATTGAACTAATTCTCCAAAAAACGGACGTTCATTGTGAATTGCGTAAAATTCTTCAGCATCAGCTAAAGTCATTTGAGTCTTTTTCATTGCTACAATTCTAAATCCAGCAATATTTATTTTTTCTAATATAGCTCCAGTATACCCTTTTTCTACTGAATCAGGTTTTAGCATTGTAAATGTTCTATTTGTTGCCATTATTGTTCTTAATTTTTAAAATTTGGGCAAATATAGTATTTTCCAATTAAATGCATATTTACAGTTCATATTTTTGGGTAAAACTTTTGTAAAGTTTATTATTTTCACCTCTAATTTCAAGAACAATAGTATTGGTTTTAAGGTCAAATTTTAAAATTCCAAAGCTTTTTTCTGAAATTACATTACCAATTCTATATTTATTAGATTCTTCTTTGAAATTTGAATAGGAGTGTGTCAATCCGCTTGAAGTAAAATCAATTAAAGGATAATTTAAACCATTAACTTCTTTTTTTGAAAACTCAGAAATGTGTCTATCACCAGATAAGATAATAGCGTTTTTGGTATTAGTTGAAGTAAGTAAATTTTCTAGTTTTTTCACTTCAGAAGGCATATTTCCCCAAGATTCAAAGCCGTGTTCAAAAGATAAAAATTGAATGCTACTTACTAGAATAGTAAAAGAAGCTTTAGAGTTTTTTAGTTCGTTTTTTAACCAATTCCATTGTGTTTTTCCTAACATTGTTCCTTCACTAGATATATTTGGTTTGTATCTTTTTTTAGTCTCTAAATCAGGTGTTAAAGCAGTTCTAAAATAACGTGTATCTAGTAGAATTACTTTTATAATTTTGTTATTTATGGTATAATCTTTTGCAAAATAAACGCCTTCTTGTGCTCTACGTTCATCAGTTTTAGGAACATCTAAAAAATCTAGAAATAATTGTTGGGCTTCTTCTTTTTTAGAATATTCAGTACCACCATCATTAACACCATAATCGTGATCGTCCCAAGTTGCAAGTATTTCTATATTTTTGCTAAAATTATTATAATCAATATTGCTTTTTTGTTTGTTGTAGTTTTGTTGTAAATAAGTCATATCTTCAGTATCTGAGTAAATGACATCTCCTCCCCAAATCCAAATTGAAGGCTTATTTTTTGTTATTTCTTTCCAAAATGTATTTGGTAAATTTTGATTATTGCACGAACCAAAAGATACTACAAAATTAGTTGAAGTTGAATTAGGTTTAGTTGCTTCAATATGTTGTTTTTGTCCTTTTTTGCAAGAATTTAAAACAATTAGAAGAATGAAGAGTGTTTTAAAATAGTTCATTTTTAAAATTTTAGTACGTTTTTAACAATTTAACAAAGGTGTTTAAAAAAAAATATAGTATTAAATTGTATATTTGCAAACTTATGAATGTAGATGAAATAAAGGAAATAAAAGCGTTACTTTCTACACCACAAAATGTAGTTATTGTACCGCATAGAAACCCAGATGGAGATGCAATTGGGGCAAGTTTAGCAATGTATCATTATTTAAATAATAAAGGACATAAGGCAACTGTAGTTGCACCAAATGATTATCCAAATTTTTTAAAATGGTTACCTGATTCTAAGGAGACGTTTAAATTTGATATGCAAAATCGCCAATCAAAAAGTGCTTTAGAAGAAGCTTCTATTGTTTTTTTACTGGATTTTAATGCGTTGCACAGAGTTGGTAGTGATATGCAAAATACTCTAGAAAAATATGATGGTACTTTTATTATGATTGACCATCATCAACAACCAGATACAATTGCAAAATATTTATATTCAGATGTTTCTATTTGTTCTACTTGTCAAATGGTGTATCATTTTTTAGAAAAATTAGATGATGTAAGCGCTATAACACCTGAAATTGCTACTTGTATTTATGTTGGAATTATGACTGATACCGGTTCATTTCGTTTTCCTTCAACAACAAGTACTACACATAGAATAATAGCAGATTTAATTGATAAAGGAGCCGAAAATGCCAAAATACATAACAATGTGTATGATACAAACTCATATGGTAGATTACAACTTTTAGGCCGTGCTCTTAGTAATTTAGTGGTTATTAATAAATTTAAAACTGCCTACATTACATTAAGTCAGCAAGAATTAGATGAATTTAATTTTGAAAAAGGAGATACTGAAGGTGTTGTTAATTACGCTTTATCTTTAGAAGGAGTTATTTTTGCAGCTATTTTTATTGAAGATGTAGAACAACAAATTATTAAAATTTCTTTAAGGTCAAAGGGAAGTTTCTCTGTAAATAAGTTTTCACGTGAGCATTTTGATGGCGGTGGACATGACAATGCAGCCGGTGGAAAATCAACAATTTCATTAGATGATACAATTTCAAAATTTTTAAGTGTATTACCTAATCATCAAAAAGATTTATTAAACTCGTATGAAGCATAGTTTTTTACTTATTATTTGTTCGCTACTATTGTTTTCTTGTGGAAATAATGCGCCTCGTAAACCAATAGTTAGAAAAACTTCTTCTTTTATGGAGGAATCTGTGTCGTTCAATAAATCTTTAATTGCTGAAGAAGAAAAATTATTTCAACAACTAATAAAGAATGATTCATTAAGTACTTATAAAACTTCTTCAAACGGATTTTGGTATAAATTTGAACAAAAAAGTGTTTCAAAATATGCCCCTAAATTTGGTGATAAACTATTTTACACTTACGAAGTTTATAACATAAAAAATACAATAATTTATACTTCAAAAGAAATTGGAGAACAAATATACCTTGTTGATCAGCAGGAAATTATAGAAGGCTTAAGAAGTGGTTTAAAATTAATGACAGAAAAAGATGTTGTTACTTTTTTATTTCCATCTCATAAAGTTTTCGGATATTTAGGCGATCAAAATAAAATAGATATTAATCAACCATTAATTTATAAAGTTCAATTAATTAAAATAGAAAAGAAAAATGAAAGTAATTAAATTTTTAGTAATAGCAATTTTAGCTACAACAGTTTTATCATGCAATAGTCAAGGTATTACAAAAAAATCGTTAAAAACAGAAGCAGACACAGTTAGTTATGTGTTAGGTTTGGATATTGCTAATAAGCTTAAAAGTAATTTTGAAGAAGTTGATAGAGACCTATTTATTCAAGGAGTTGTTAGTGGTATTGATTCTGTTGATATTTTGATTGATCCTGAAAAGGTGAGTGTTATTTTGAATAATTTTTTCAAAAAAAGACAAGCTGAAATGAGAGAAAAGCAAAAAGCAGAAGCTATAAAAAAAGCCGAAGCAGAGTTTGGAGATGTAAAAGCAGCAGGAATTAAATTTTTAGAAGATAACAAAGCTGTAAAAGGAGTTCAAGTAACAGAAAGTGGTTTACAATATATTGTTTTAAAACAAGGCGAAGGAGATAAGCCAGTTGCAACATCTAAAGTAAAAGTACATTATCATGGAACTTTAACAGATGGAACTGTTTTTGATAGTTCAGTTGATAAAGGTAAACCAGCAACATTTGGTGTAAATAGGGTAATTAAAGGGTGGACTGAAGGTTTACAATTAATGAGTGTTGGTTCAAAATACAAGTTTTTTGTTCCTCAAGAATTAGCATATGGTGGTACACCACGTAAAGGAGGGAAAATTAAACCTTTTGATACATTAATTTTTGAAGTTGAATTATTAGAAATCACAAAGAAATAAGAATGAAATTAGTGAAATTTATATTTCTAGCTTTTACGTTCGTTATCATTTCTTGTAAACCAACAAAATATGCACATTTAGAAGATGGTTTATATGCAAATATGCAAACTAATAAAGGTGTGATTTTATTAAAATTAGAATTTGAAAAAACGCCTATAACTGTTGCTAATTTTGTTTCTTTAGCTGATGGTACTAACAAACAATTAGCTGATTCATTAAAAAAGAAGCCATATTATAACGGAATTAAGTTTCATAGAGTTATTAAAGATTTTATGATTCAAGGTGGTGATCCAACGGGGACTGGAGAAGGAAATCCTGGGTATAAATTTAAAGATGAATTCCCTAAAGATGAAAATGGTAAATTGTTGTTAAAACATGATAAACCAGGAATTTTATCAATGGCAAATTCTGGAAAAACTACAAATGGAAGTCAGTTTTTTATGACTCACAAAGAAACACCTTGGTTAGATGGTAAACATACTGTTTTTGGACATGTTATAGAAGGACAAGCAGTTGTTGATTCAATTGTTAAAAATGATGTGATTAAAACTATTGATATTGTGAAGATTGGAAAAGCTGCTAAAGGGTTTAAAGCATCCAAAGAGTTTTCAAAATATATGGAAGAACAAGCTTTAAATGAAGAAAAATTAAAAAAAGTAGCTGAGAAAACGTTGCTTGAAATTGATGAAAATTCAGCAAAAGCAACTGAACTTCCTTCAGGTTTAAAAATATTTATCACCAATACAACAAATGGAGAATTTCCTAAAAAAGGTGTTAGCGTAAAAGTTAATTATGCAGGTTATTTTACTGATGGACGATTATTTGATACGAGTTTTAAAGAAGTAGCTCAGGAATATGGAGTGTATGATGAAGTAAGAGATAAGAAAAATGGTTATGCACCTTTTACAACTGTTTATAGCCCTGAAGCACAATTAATACCTGGTTTTAGAGAAGGTTTACAGCAAATGAGAATTGGAGATAAAGCCATGTTGTTTATTCCATCTCATTTGGGTTATGGAGCTCATGGAGCAGGAGGCGTAGTACCACCAAACACAGATTTGGTTTTTGTATTAGAATTGGTAGAAGTTGTAACAAAGAAATAATAATTTATATAGATTAGTACAGTATGTTAGATACAATTATAGGTAAAGACATAGAATTACTAATTTATTTAAATAATTTAGGATCAGTACAATGGGATAGTTTTTGGTTGTTTATAACCAATAAATTTAGCGCTATTCCATTGTATTTTTTATTGCTTTATTTTACCTACAAACACTATGGCTTAAAAAGCACTTTAATAGCAATATTTTTTGTGGTGTTACTTATTACTCTTTCAGATCAAACAAGTAATTTATTTAAATACGGATTTAAAAGATTACGACCTTGTCATGATGAAAACATTTCACACTTAATTCGTTTAGTAAAATCTAGTTGTGGTGGTTTGTATGCTTTTTTTTCAGCACATGCAGCAAATGCAATGGCTATAGCAGTATTTTTTGGTTTATTGGTGAAAAATAAGATTAAATATTTACCTTCTATTTTAATTTTTTGGGCGTTGTTAGTTGCTTATAGTAGAGTTTATATAGGCGTTCACTTTCCTTTAGATGTAATTACGGGAATGCTTTTTGGAACTATATATGCAATAGTTTGTTATAACTTATTTAAGTTATTTTTAAAGAAGTTTATAAATTAGATTTGTAAATACCTTTATTGAAGGGGTTTAAAAATATGAGTAAAAATATAACTCCAAAAGCTAATTCGTACAATTCCCATTTTCTATTTGAAGGCATAAAAGAAACCAAACCTGTACTTACTAAAAATGCAATTGTGTGTTGCCATTGTACAATAGGTACACCAAATAAATTTACTAAATTTTTAATAGCTTCAAATTTTCTATAAAGTAATGGCGTTATTATTAAGTAGATAACTAAAATTAAAGTTAAAAGCTGACTAAATATTATTTTATTAACTTTTTTTCCATTAACAACCATATTGTGTAAGTTGGTTTCACCTTGAGCATTGTTTTCTAAAAAGTATTCTGAAGATTCTACATTAAAAATACGTTGTCCCCAAGAAATTTCTTCGCCAGCTCCAAATAAAAATATAGTTGCTATTAAAAATACACCAAGTATCCAAGTTGCTTTTTTTGATTTAAATAGCGTAAAAAACCTCGAAAAAAGTAATATACTAGAACAAAATAATAGAAAAGCAGTGCCATATTCAGCAAAGCCATCTTCTTTGGTGTACACTTCATCAAAATATTGCAAGTTTGTATTTGAATAATAAATTCCCAATCCAAATACTAATAATAAAAATGAATAGGCTATTTTTTCAGTTCTAGTGAGTGTGATTTCTTTCATAATTCAAAAATACTATTTTTTTGAAACTAAATTATATACTTTTAAATACTTCGTGATATTTTTTTAAATGGGAAAAACTTTATTGAATACTAGGATTTAAATAATAAGATTTTAAATTTGTGATTATTAGGTGTTTTTAAAATAAAATATTTTGAAGTTTATTCATTTTATAATCCTAGTAAATTTTTCAATCAAAATAGTAATAGAACAAGCAAATAATGGAAAAAATTAAATTTTTAAGACCACTAATCTTATTTTTTGTAATAGGACTTATAATAACAACACTTAGTAGATTTTTATTGTTTATTTGGTTTTCATCTAGAATTATATCAACAGAAGATTATTGGCTAATTTTTCCAATTGGTTTAAGAATGGATATTATTTTACTTTCTTATATTGCTGTAATTCCAACGGTTTTAATTGTGTTAATACCTGATAAATTTCTTGTTAAACTAGATTGGATTATCCGTTATTTTTTAATTTCATTTTTATTCTTAATTCTTTTAATGGAATTAGCAACGCCAAGTTTTTTAATACAATATGATACGAGGCCAAATAGATTATTTATTGAATATTTAATATATCCAAAAGAAGTATTTACAATGCTTATTAAAGGGTTTTGGGGTATTTTATTGGTTTCGACAATAGTACTTTCATTTTTTGGATACCTACTTGTGAAGAAGTCAAAACAGGTATTTAAAATTGTGCCTGCAAGTTCATATAAATTCAAATTATTACTTTCACCGTTAGTGTTTTTTCTATTATTTTTTGGATTAAGATCAAGTTTAACTTCAAAGAGACCAATAAACTCTAGCGATGCAGTTTTTTCATCAGATCAATTTACAAATAGTGTTGCTTTAAATTCACTTTATACTGTTGGGTTTGCTTTAAACTCATTGAAAAGTGAAGAGGATATGATTAAAATGTATGGTAAGTTACCAATTAAAGAAGCTTTTGATAGAGTTAAAAAATACATGACAACAAGCAATGAAGAGTTTAAAAATGAAGAAATTCCTTTGTTGCACTTTCAAAAAAGCACACACCAAATTGATAAACCATATAACTTAGTAATTTTTTTACAAGAAAGTATTGGAGCAGAATATGTTGGTGTTTTAGGAGGTTTACCTCTAACACCAAATTTTGATGCTTTAAGCAAAGAAGGAATGCTTTTTACAAATTTATATGCAACCGGAACAAGAAGTGTTAGAGGAATTGAAGCTGTAACAACGGGTTTTTTACCTACACCATCAAGAAGTGTTGTTAAATTAGGGAAATCTCAAAACGGATTTTTCACACTTGCTGATGCTTTAAAAAGAAAAGGTTATGAGACTAGTTTTATATATGGAGGTTCGGCAAATTTTGATAATATGGCTTCTTTTTTTAATGGAAATGGTTTTGATGAAATTATAGATGAAGGTGATTATAAAAAAAATGAATATGATTTTAAAGGAACTTGGGGAGTTTCAGATGAGTCTCTGGTAAAAAAAGGAAATGAATTGTATAAATCATATGGCGAGAAACCATTTTTCTCTTTAATGTTTTCAAGTTCAAACCATGAACCGTTTGAATTTCCTGATGATAAAATTGAACTGTTTGATAAGAAAAAAAACACAGTTAATAACGCTATTAAATATGCTGATTTCGCAATTGGAGAATTTTTTAAGATGGCAAAAAAAGAAGCTTATTATAAAAACACGGTATTTATTATTATAGCAGATCATAATACAAGAACTTGGGGAAAGGACATTATCCCTGTAAATAAATTTCATATTCCGGCTTTAATTATTGCGCCAAATTTAGATGGAAAACTTAACTATGAAAAACTCTGTAGCCAATTAGATATGCCACCAACGTTATTAGATTTAATGGGTATGGATATGGAAACGCCAATGATTGGTAGAAATTTATTTAAACTTCATGATTCTATTCCAGGTAGGGCTATTATGCAATTTTACAGTACAAATGCATTTAGAAACGGAGATGATTTGGTAGTTCTTCAATCAGGGAAAAAGGCTATTCAATTTAAAGTCTCTAAAGATGATGAATTGACACCAGTTGAAAAAGTAAATAGTGAATTAGCTAAAGATGCTTTAGGTCATATAGTTACAGCCTCTTATTTATATAAAGAAAGAAAATACACATTACCTCAAAACAAAACGAATTAGGATATGCAACATATTCATTTTATAATTAACCCTATTTCTGGAAACGGGAAACACGTAATACATATAGACTTGATTCGTGAACATTTCCCTACAAATATGTATAATATTACATTAAAATATACTGAATATAATAAACATGCAGTTATATTAACAAATAATTCTATAAGTGAAAATGCTGATATTATTGTTGCTTGTGGTGGGGATGGAACAATTAATGAAGTCGCTAGTTGTTTAATAAACAAACCAATTTTATTGGGAATAATTGCTGTTGGTTCAGGAAATGGTTTGGCTTCAAATTTAAAAATTCCAAAAAATATTGGAAAAGCTATTTCATTAATTAAAAAGCAACAGAGTTTAAAAATTGATGTTGGTAAAGTAAATGAAACCTATTTTTTTAGCAATATGGGAATTGGGATTGATGCTGAAATAATTTCACAATATGAGAATATGCCTACTCGGGGTTTAATTACTTATATGAAGGCATCGTTAAAGTCTTTGAGATCGTATAAATATTCAAAATACACTTATAAGTTAGCAGATAAACAAGCTTTTACACATCCATTTTTATTATTTGTTTCCAATTCAAATGAAATGGGAAATAAAATTACAATTACACCAAAAGCATCTTTACAAGACGGATTATTAGATGTTATTATTGTTCCAAAAATTGGTTATATAAAAATGATAGTTTTTGGATTACTAGTGTTAGTTAGGAAGCATTATTTGTTAAATGAAGTAATTTATAAACAATTAGATTATTTGGTTATTGATAAAAATGATGATACACAAATTAATATGCAAATTGATGGTGAGTTTTATCAAATGAAAAGTAATTCATTAAAAATATCAATTATTAAAAAAGCTTTGAATGTAATTGCAACTTAATAAGTTGTTATCTAAAGTTATTTATAAATATACATTCCCTTTTTATTATTTGAATCTATTTGTTCTAAATTCTGAATAGATTTTTTGTCTATTTTTTTAATTTTTTTATGAGGAATAATCATTAAAAATGGTTTTTTTTCTGAAATTAGTTTATTTAATTCAAGAGTGTCTTTAACAGCTTTTATAGCTCCTTGTGTGTAAAATTGACCAGAATAACTTTTCTTTTGCCAATGATAAATTTGAAGGTTTTTTTCAGAAATATTTTCAATTAAATATTTGTCAGAATTCATATAGAATTCTTTTTTACCGCTAATTGTTAAACCAATAAGAAGTAAAAAAGCAATAGTTGGGAAAAGTAAGCTACCAAAAACAATTCTGTTTTTATTTACAAGATCTTTCCACCAATGTGTAATTAGCAATGCTATTGGAACCATTATTGGCATTATGTACGGATGAATTAAACTTTTAGAAATAGTAAAAAATAAAGGAGTCCATACTAACCATAAAAATAAGTAGAGAACCCATTTGTTTTTGAATATTTCAGGCTTGTTTTGCCATAATTTTTTAATTGCAATAACTATCCAAGGAATTGCAAAAACTATTAAAAATATCCAAATAATTCCAAAAGGTTGTGATTTAGGAAAACCATATTTATCGCCTTGCCAACCTGAACTTAAAAAGCGCTTAAAATGTTCTCCTACAATAAAGTAATCTATAAAACCAGGAGATTTTTGTTCGGCAAAATAATACCAAGGAATGGCAACTAAAGCAGTAATTATAACACCTATAATCCAAGGAAATGATTTCCATAAATTTTTAAATTCTTTTGATAGAATAAGCCAAATGAATATTGGAGGTCCGGTTAAAATTATAATTATTGGACCCTTTGCTAATAAACCTAAACCAACACCAACAAAAAATAAATATTTCCAAAAACGTTGTTCTTTGTTGTGAATTCCTTCCCAAAAAGAAATCATGACTAAAGTAACGCAAAAAGCTAAAGCCGTATCAGTTGAAACAACTCCTGCGTGAATTAAAAATTCAGGAATAGTGAAAAGTATCACAGCAGGAATAAAAAAATCTAACCCTTTGCGTTTTGCATATTTTCCAATTAGTAATGCAATGAGTATGCACAACAATAAATAAGGTAACCTTGCTGCAAATTCGTTCACCCCAAATAATTCAAAACTAAGTGCCGATAACCAAGTTGAAAGTGGCGGTTTTGCCCAGAAAGGAACTCCATAATCTATTTGTGGTGTAATCCAATTATTAGTTTCAGCCATAATTCTGGCTATTTCAGCGTAGCGAGCTTCAGTTTTATCCATTAAAGGAATGGCATAGTTTAATAAGGCTCTAAATAAAATAAGTGCAATTGTAATTAAAAAATAAGGAGAGGTTTTTTTTGAAAACAAAGTCATTAAATTTAATAGTTAAGTTAGCTGTATGCTTTTTTTATTTTATATAAATCTAACCAAAGTTTAAAAAAGTAAGTCATTTTAACTTTAGATTCATCATAATCTATCCAAGATTTTAAAGGAATTTCTTTACAAATTTTAGGTATTTTATGTCTACCATAAATTTTAATCATTCTATGAAAAATCTCAACATCAAATAACCATTTTGAAATAAATTTTTCAGAAAAAAGTTCTTCTGAAAGTTTACTGTTTATTATTTTACATCCACATTGGCTATCGTAAACGTTTAATTTTAATTGTTTTGAAATAAATGCAGCAATTATTCTTCCAATATAAAATCGATGAATTTTTCGATCAATGTTGTTATCTATTTTTTCTATTCTTGAACCAAAAGCAAAAACGATTTCGTCTTTAACAAGTTGACTAATTTCGTAGCATTCTTCTAAAGTTGTAGCTAAATCTGCATCTAAATATGCAATTTTTTCATGTTTAAAATGTTTATTACAGTGTAAAATACCAGTTCTAACAGCTTCAGCTTTACCAACATTATTTTTAATAGAAATAGCCTCAATATTTTTAGGGTAGGTGCTTTTTAAAGAATTTAATATTTCAAAAGTTCGATCACTTGAGCCATCATTTACAAAACACAATAAAACGTTTTGTTGTAACTTTAAAAAGTTACACATACGTTCTCTGTCAAACCTTTTTTCTTCGTTATAACAAGGTATAACTATGCATAAATCAAATAACTTGGTCATTATTTCTTTGATAATTTTAGTATTTCTTTAGCAGCTTTAAAAGGTGTTGTTTTTAAGTTTTTTATATCCTCAAAATATTTTTTTAAGCTATCTTTCACTTCCTTTTTATTATAAAAATTAGCAGTTAATTGTTGATTAATAGTTTCTAATAACCAATATTTATTTTGCTCGTTTCGTTTTTGTTCAAAATAACCGTTTGTTTTTGTTAAGTTGAAATAATCATTAATTATGGTGTAAATATTTTCAATTCCTTCATTATAAAAAGCACTACACGTAGTTACTTTTGGTTGCCAGCCGCTTTCTTTTAAAGGATACAAATGTAAGGCTTTTGAGAATTCTAGCTTAGCCAGTTTGGCATTTTTTATATTCTCCTTATCAGCTTTGTTAATTACTATAGCATCAGCCATTTCAATAATTCCACGTTTAATTCCTTGCAATTCATCACCAGCACCAGCAAGTTTTAATAGTAAAAAGAAATCAACCATTGAATGTACAGCAGTTTCACTTTGACCAACACCAACAGTTTCAATAAAAATAGTATTAAAACCGGCAGCTTCACACAAAATAATGGTTTCACGAGTTTTTTGAGCAACACCACCTAAAGATTCACCACTTGGCGAAGGACGAATATAAGCGTTTTGGTCTTTTACCAATTCTTCCATTCTGGTTTTATCACCTAAAATGCTTCCTTTATTTATAGAACTGCTTGGGTCAATTGCTAAAACGGCAACTTTTTTTCCTTTACTAGTAAAGTGTTTTCCAAAAACCTCAATAAAAGTACTTTTTCCAACTCCAGGAACACCAGTAATACCAATTCTAATAGAATTATTAGCATAAGGTAAACATTGTTCTATTATTGTAGTTGCTTTTTTTTGATGCGTTGGGTTGTTACTTTCAACTAAAGTAATTGCACGACTTAAATATGAAATATCACCTTCTAAAATTTTTTCAACAAATTCTTTTTCTGAAGATTGCTTACTTCTTTGTAGTATAATTTTTTTAATAGAACTATCATTAGTAGTTGTAGGTTGTTTAATTCCTTCAACTTCATGTAAAGCAGATTCTAATGATTTTTTCTTAGCCATGTTTAAAACTCAATAATTGTTGTAAATTTAAAATATTTATTTTGATAAAATGCAACACTCAAAATAATGTTTCGTCTTTATAAATAGAGGTAACCAACTAAATGAGTAAAACGGTTTTTTTAAACAACAAAATTGTTGAAGATTGTAAGCAAAACAATGCAAAGGCACAAATGCAATTGTATGATATGTATTGCCAAGCAATGTTCACAATAGCATTAAGGTATGTGAAAGATAGCTTTGTTGCTGAAGATATGATGCAAGATGCATTTATAAAAGTTTTTAAAAACATGAATAGCTTTAAAGGTGAAGTTACTATAGGCGCCTGGATTAAAAGAATTGTAATTAATCAATGCATTGATTATTTGAAAAAGAAAAGAATTGAGTTGGTATCAATTGAAGAAAAAGAACTAACCATTGCAGATGATGGTGATTGGACAGTTAAAGAAGA
>NZ_WTAR01000141.1 GCF_013139515.1 Lutibacter sp. | reverse complement strand
AGCGCTTTTAGATGCCGATGTTAACTTTAAAATAGCAAAAAAATTCACTACTATCGTTAAAGAAAAAGCTTTAGGACAAAACGTATTAACTACGTTAAATCCTGGGCAATTAATGGTAAAGATTGTTAAAGATGAGTTAACTAGTTTAATGGGGGGTGAAACTGTTGGGCTTAATCTTTCAGGAACACCAACGGTAATATTAATGTCAGGTTCACAAGGTTCTGGTAAAACTACATTTTCTGGTAAACTTGCAAATTACTTAAAAACAAAAAAAGCAAAACAAGTATTGTTAGTGGGTTGTGATGTTTATCGTCCGGCCGCTATAACTCAATTGCAAGTTGTAGGAGAGCAAATTGGTGTTGATGTTTATGCTGAAGAAGGAAATAATAATCCAGTTGAAATTTCTAAAAATGCCATAAAACATGCAAAAGCAACCGGTAAAAACGTTGTAATTATTGATACCGCAGGTCGTTTAGCTGTTGATGAGCAAATGATGACAGAAATTTCAAATATTCATAAGGCTGTAAATCCACAGGAAACACTTTTTGTTGTGGACTCAATGACTGGGCAAGATGCCGTAAATACTGCAAAAGCCTTTAATGATATTTTAAATTTTGAAGGTGTTGTTCTTACAAAGTTAGATGGTGATACACGTGGTGGAGCTGCGTTATCAATTAAATCGGTAGTAGATAAACCAATTAAATTTATTGGTACTGGTGAGAAAATGGAAGCGATAGATGTTTTCCATCCAGATCGTATGGCGGAGCGTATTTTGGGAATGGGAGATGTTGTTTCGTTAGTAGAACGTGCCCAAGAACAATATGACGAAGAAGAAGCTCGTAAAATTCAAAAGAAGATAGCCAAAAATCAATTCGGTTTTGATGATTTCTTGAAACAAATTCAACAAATCAAAAAAATGGGAAATATGAAAGATTTGATGGGAATGATTCCTGGGGCCGGAAAAATGATGAAAGATGTTGATGTTGATGATGATGCTTTTAAAGGCATTGAAGCAATTATACATTCAATGACTTTAAGTGAAAGAACAGAACCAAAAACTATAAATGCTAGTAGAAAAAAGAGAATTGCAAAAGGGTCTGGTACTTCAATACAAGAAGTCAATCAATTGCTAAAACAATTTACTCAAATGAGTAAAATGATGAAAATGATGCAAGGTGGAGGTGGCCGACAAATGATGCAAATGATGAAAGGAATGGGGAAATAATATTACAAGGTAAACTTAACAGTTTGCCTTTTTTTATATAAAAATTTTTAAATTAAATACAATGGTTTTATTAGACGGTAAAAAAACATCAGCAGATTTAAAAGTAGAAATTGCTGAATCGGTGAAACAATTAAAAGCTCAAGGAAAAAAAACACCTCATTTAGCTGCTATTTTAGTTGGTACTGATGGTGCAAGTATGACCTATGTAAATGCCAAAGTAAAAGCTTGTGAATTGGTTGGATTTAATTCAACTTTAATTGATTTACCCGAAGAAACTTCTGAAGAAAAATTACTACAAGAAATCGATAAATTAAATGACAATAATGATATTGATGGATTTATAGTGCAATTACCATTACCTAAACATATTGATGAACAAAAAGTACTAAATGCTGTAAACCCTAATAAAGATGTTGATGGTTTTCACCCAACAAATGTTGGTAGAATGGCTTTAGATATGCCTTGCTTTTTACCTGCTACGCCTTTTGGAATTTTAGAATTATTAGAACGCTATAATGTTGAAACTTCAGGAAAACACGTTGTTGTGATTGGTAGAAGTCATATTGTTGGTCGCCCAATGAGTATTTTAATGAGTCAAAAACGAAAAGCTGGTAATTCAACCGTTACAGTTGCTCACAGTAGAACAAAAAACATGAAAGAGTTGACGCTTCAAGCTGATATTATTGTAGCTGCCTTAGGTATTCCAGAATTTTTAACTGGAGATATGGTAAAAGATGGTGTTACAATTATTGATGTTGGAATTACCAGAGTTGATGATGCTTCTAAAAAAAGAGGCTACCGTTTAGCTGGTGATGTTCATTTTGAAAGTGTAAGTAAAAAATCATCATTTATAACACCTGTTCCTGGAGGTGTTGGACCAATGACTATTGCAATGCTTATGAAAAATACGCTATTGGCGTGTGAAAGAAAATAACTATTTAATCCTCTTCCCTATTCACTAACCCAATTGAAAATGCCGGTAAACAAACTGCTAAATATTCACATTCAGCATCAAACGGATTTGAATATTGTACTCTTGCTCCTTTATTAATTTTAATTGACTGCCCAGCTTCTAAAACAATAATTTCACCATCAATATTTAATTGTTTCTTACCTTTAATTATATATGTATATTCATCAAACTTAGGTGTTTGGAATGGTTCACTCCAACCTGATGGAGCTACCATATGGGCTAAACTTAATTCTCCATTATCTGTAGTGTGACCAAAATGTTCTTCAATTAATTTTCCATCTAGTGTTGGAATCACAAATGGAGATTTTTGTATTTTATATTTTTTAATCATTTTTCACGAATTTTTTAACACTTTCTGACAAAGGTATATTTTTATCTAAAACTGGGTCAGGAATTGGCTCACCCACAATCGTATTTAAAGGAATCACACCTGCCCAAATTGGCAACTCATAATCAGGTTTATCGTCTAATGGTGGTCCTGTTCTTATTTTTGCTGAAGCTTCTGTGATTGGTATTTTAAGAATTTTTGTTGCTTTCATTTCTTTTTTATTAGGCAAACGAACTTCTTCCCATCTATCAGGTATAATTTGATCAGAAATAACTTTTAACGCATTATATCGTTCATCTTCACCGGTTACAAGCAGTGCTTCACCAAATACAGTTACTGAATGATAATTTAAAGAATGATGAAATGCAGAACGTGCCAAAACAATTCCGTCAGTTTGAGTTACATTTAATGAAATTGGTAAACCTTTTTCTAATTCAAGAAGCATTCTACTTACAGTTGCTCCGTGAACATATATATAATCTCCATCTCTCCCATAAATTGTAGGAATAACAATAGGATAACCTTCATGAGCAAAAGCCATTTGACAAATAAAATGAGTATCTAAAATTTTACAAATAGTTTCTCTATCATAAAACCCTCTTTTTGGAGCTCTTTTAACTTTTGTCTTCTTGGTTGGTTCCATATTATTAATTAAACCAAATTGTGAAATATTTAATTTTAGCAATATCTGGAATCTGATCAAGAGTCACTTCTTCTCTACTAAAAGCGTTTAAGCCTAATTCTCTTTTATCAATTGCTATTGTAGCGTTTAATTCATCAATAAAAAGTGTTGCTGATGTTAGTGAAGTTTCAACATTATTCACCATATAATTCTCATTAATTTCTTTAAATGTAGATTGTAAAGAAACTCCTTTATCTGTTTTATAATTTTTATCAAAAATTTGAATACTTTTTATTTTTGATAAAGAATCATTTTGCTTAGTTGGTGAAATTTCCAATAACTTAACTCCTTCTAAAGAGAAAATTTTATACTCATCATCATCTAAAGAAAATATATTATTTTCATTATCAGCTTTATTTAACGCTAAATTTGAAACTATTGAATCTTTATTAAAAATAGAATTTAACTCTAAAACAGTTGTCTCTTTAGTTAAATAGCCAACTTTTCCTTTTTCAATTAAGTACTGGTTTCCTTTACCGCATTGAACAAACAAAAAAGAAACTAAAACTATATATATGATTTTTTTTATAATTAACATAAACAACTTAATTTTTTAGATAATATACTTTATAAACGTAGCAAATTTAATATTATTAGTATGAACTAAAAAATTAAAGTACACGTTTTAAAATTCCTAATACACCTCTAATAAAAGTTGCACTAGTAACTACTTTTAAAATAGGATTCATTCTAGTACTTCGCCTAGTACTTGATGATTTTGATGACTTAGCAATTTCTTTTTTCTTCTCCTCAACTTCTTCTCTTTCATTAATCTTTTCTATTTTATCAGATAGAATTTCATACGCACTTTCTCTATCAATATCCTCATTATATTTATAAAATAGACGTGAATTTTCAATTAATTGTTTTAGTTCCTTATCGGTTAAAATATCCATTCTACTCATAGGAGCTCTCATCATAGTTGCAGCCAAAGGAGTTGGACGTCCTTTTTCATTTAAAACCGAAATAAATGCTTCTCCTATTCCAAGTTGCGTTAAGGTTTCATCAACATCGTAATATTCTGAATCTGGATAGTTTTCTGAAGCTAACTTAATTGCTTTTCTATCTTTTGCAGTAAACGCGCGTAATGCATGTTGTACTTTTAATCCTAATTGTGCTAATACGTCTTCAGGAACATCTTTAGGGTTTTGAGTTACAAAAAATAACCCAATTCCTTTAGACCTTATTAATTTTACAATACTTTCAATTTGAGAAACTAAAGCTTTTGATGCTTCTCTAAATATTAAATGTGCTTCATCTATAAAAATAACTAATTCAGGCTTTCCACTATCTCCTTGCTCAGGAAAAGTTGCGTAAACTTCAGCTAACAATTGCAACATAAATGTTGAAAACAGTTTTGGTTTATTCTGAATATCTGTTAAACGTAATACTGAAATAATTCCGTTTCCATTTTCGTCAGTCCTCACTAAATCTTTAACATCAAAAGAACGTTCTCCAAAAAACAAATCACCTCCTTGTTGTTCAATTTCTATAATTTTTCTTAAAATAGCACCTGTACTGGCTTTAGATATTAAACCATATTCAGATTGAATTTCATCCTTACCTTTACCAGTTGAAAATTGCAACACTTTTCTAAAATCTTTTAAATCTAAAAGTGGCAATTTGTTATCATCGCAATATTTAAAAATAATTGAAACTATACCACTTTGTGCTTCACTTAAATCTAAAATTCTTGAAAGTAAAACCGGACCAAATTCAGAAATTGTAGCTCGTAATTTAACCCCTTTTTGATCTGAAATTGTTAAAACTTCAATAGGAAATTTTTTTGCTTCAAAAGGTAAACCAATAGCAGCGTGTCGTTCATCAATTTTAGCATGTCCAGGACTTGCTTTAGCCAAACCACTTAAATCACCTTTAATATCCATCAGCAAAACTGGAATTCCTTTTTCTGATAGATTTTCTGCCATTACTTGTAACGACTTTGTTTTACCAGTTCCTGTTGCCCCAGCAATTAATCCGTGTCTATTTAATGTTTTTAAAGGCACTTTTACAAAGGCTTCTTTTACTGTTTCACCATCTAACATTGCCGATCCAAAAGTGATAAATTCTCCTTTAGTTTTATAGCCTTCTGTAATATGATTAAAAAAAACTTCTTCTCTGCTCATTCTAATATTTTTCATAAAAATAGAATATATTAATCGAATTAAAAATTTCAATAGAAATTAAGTTCAATAAATTTATTTTAACTAGTTATTTCTATATTTGCAAAATGATTAATGAACGTACACAACAACTTATAAATAAAGGAGAAATGTTGCCTTTAATGGAAGAATTTTACACAATTCAAGGTGAAGGGTTTCACTCAGGAAAAGCAGCTTATTTCATTAGAATTGGCGGTTGTGATGTTGGCTGTCATTGGTGCGATGTTAAAGAAAGTTGGAATGCTAATTTACATCCGCCAACACCTACAGATGCTATAATTACTAATGTTTTAAAATTTGCAAAAACTGTTGTTGTTACTGGTGGGGAGCCATCTATGTGGAATTTAGAGTACATTACAAATAAACTTCAAAAAAAGAATATTAAAACACACATTGAAACATCAGGCGCTTACACTTTAAGTGGAATATGGGATTGGATTTGTCTTTCACCTAAAAAAACAAAATTACCTTTGAAAGGTATTTATTCAAAAGCTAATGAACTTAAAATAATTGTTGTAAATAAAAACGATTTTAAATTTGCTGAAGAACAAGCTTTAAAAGTTACCAACAATTGCGAATTATTTTTACAGCCTGAGTGGAGTAAACGTGATGCTATAATTCCTCTAATAGTTGATTATGTTATGAAAAACCCACAATGGAAAATATCACTTCAAACACATAAATATTTAAATATACCTTAAATAATATTTATTTTTCCGAGAACAATTTTGTAAATAAGATCAAATTGCTCCTCCAAACTCATATCCGAATTATCAATCTCAATGGCATCTTCAGCATTTATTAATGGAGAGTCTTCTCTTGTAGAATCAATATGATCTCTATGCTGAACATTATTTAATATTTCTTTAAAAGTTACTTTATCACCACGTTCAATTAATTCATCAAACCTTCTTTGGGCACGTTTTTCAGCTGAAGCATTTATAAAAAACTTTAACTCCGCATTTGGAAAAACAACAGTTCCTATATCTCTTCCATCCATCACTACACCTTTATTTATTCCCATTTGCTGTTGTTGTTCTACAAGTTTTTTTCTAACTTCTGAAACTTCAGCAACTTTACTTACATAATTAGATACTTCTAAAGTTCTAATCTCTTTTTCAACATTAACATTGTTTAAATACATTTCAGCAAAACCAAGAGAAGAATTAAATTTAAATAGCAAATTAATATTTTCTAAATCTGAAATCAGTTTATCAACATAAAAATTATCTTTTGAAATAATATTATGTTGCATTGCATACAATGTTACAGCTCTATACATTGCGCCAGAATCTACATACACATATAATAATTTATTTGCTAATTGTTTAGCAATTGTACTTTTTCCTGTTGAAGAAAACCCATCAATGGCAATTGTAATATTTTTCAAATTCTTAATTTAAATTTATTTGTAAACTAAACGTACTCGAATTAGAAGCAGGATGGTATTTTGAAAATGCATAATTAAACTTTAATTTATTCATTTTTAAACCAAACCCAGCTGTAAAACCAGAAAATGTTCTTTTATCAATTAATTGTAATTCTTTTGCACGTCTAAAATTATAACCTAATCTAATATTAAAAGCTCCCTTTGGAAATAATTCTGCACCAATAGCTAAATGTCTTATTGTGTTATTAAAAAATGAAATGCTTTCATTAGTTACAGTACCATTTAAATCAGTTGTAGCATTTGACGGGTTACTTTCAGAAATATTCCATTTCTGTAAATTATCAAAAGTTATATGCCAAGTAATTGGTACTTTTTCTAATGCGTAAGAAGCTCCCAATGCTATATCTAAAGGTAATTCTTCTCTAGTCTCATCAAATACAGTAATTTGATAACCTACATTACGAGCTACCAATGTAAAAACATAAGGTTTATTTTCATTATAATATAAAAGAGAAAAATCTGCACCAACACCAAATGAAGAATAATTTTCTATAACCGAATTTATAAACTTAACATTAGCACCAACAATAAAATCAGTTTTAAAAATATTGTATGAATAACCAACTGAAAATGCTAAATCATAAGCTTTAAAAGTTCCAGTTTCAACACCACTTTCATCAGCACTAATAAATTTTCCATAATTTAAATAGGTGATTCCCGCATGAATAGTACCAAAATTACGATTAATCATATGAGCAAATGATGCTGAAGTTAAACTAATATCTGCCAAGTAATTTAAATAATTAACAGATAATTGATTATCTAATTCATTATTAATTATTGAAGGATTCCATAAAGGTTGATTTACATCATCTAATAAAGTTAATGTTTTACCACCTAAAGCTACTTGTTTTGCTGAGCCTGTTAAATTTAAAAAATTATAAATACTTTCACCTCCAACTTGTGAAAATGAACTCAATGAAACCAAAAATAAAAGTTGAATAATT
>NZ_WTAR01000098.1 GCF_013139515.1 Lutibacter sp. | reverse complement strand
GCTTCTTTAATAATATCTTTTGTTTTCATATCTAAATGATTTGTTGGCTCATCTAATATTAAAACATTTACTGGTTCTAACAATAATTTAATCATTGCTAAACGTGTTTTCTCTCCACCCGACAATACTTTTACTCTTTTTGTAGTATCATCACCACTAAACATAAACGCACCAAGAAGCCCTTTTATTTTAGTTCTAATATTGCCTACTGCTATTTGATCAATAGTATCAAATACTGTTAGTTCTTCATCTAATAGTGAAGCTTGATTTTGAGCGAAATAACCAATTTTAACATTGTGACCTATTTCTAAACTTCCCTCAAAATTAATTTCATCCATTATTGCTTTTATCAATGTAGATTTTCCTTCTCCATTTTTTCCAACAAAAGCCACTTTATCACCACGCTCAATAACTAAATTTGCATTATTAAAAACAACATGCTCATCATATTTTTTAGTTAAATCATTAACAACAATAGGATATTGACCACTTCTAGGCGATGTAGGAAATTTTAATCGTAATGCTGATGTATCAACTTCATCTATTTCAACTAGTTGCATTTTTTCTAGCATTTTAACGCGAGATTGCACTTGATTTGTTTTAGAGTAGGTTCCTTTAAAACGATCAATAAAACCAGTAGTTTCTATTATAATTTTTTGCTGCTCATCATAAGCCTTTTGTTGATGCGCACGACGATCTTTTCTTAGCTCTAAATAATGACTATAAGTAGCTTTATAATCGTAAATTTTGCCCATAGTAACTTCAATAGTTCTATTGGTAATATTATCAACAAATGCTCTATCATGCGAAATTACAATTACAGCTTTAGCTGAGTTTATTAAAAAATCTTCTAACCATTGAACACTCTCAATATCAATATGGTTTGTAGGCTCATCCAATAAAATTAAATCGGGTTTTTGTAATAAAATCTTAGCCAATTCAATTCGCATACGCCAACCACCTGAAAATTCAGAAGTTGGTCGATTAAAATCTGAACGCTCAAAACCAAGTCCTTTTAAAACAATTTCAACTTCTGCTTCATAATTCACTTCTTCAATAGCATAATATTTTTCACTTAATTCAGAAACACGCTCAATCAATTTCATATAATCATCACTTTCATAATCTGTACGAGTTGTAAGTGCTTCATTAATTTCTTCAATTTCAACCTTCATTTTTAAAACTTCAGCAAATGCTTTTGATGCTTCTTCAAAAACTGTAGAATTATCGTTTGCCAAAAGGTGCTGAGGAAGGTAAGCTATTACAGCTTCTTTTGGTGCTGAAATTGATCCTGATGTAGGTTTTTTTGCTCCAGCAATAATTTTTAATAGTGTAGATTTTCCTGCTCCATTTTTACCCATTAAAGCAATTTTATCATTTTCATTAATTGCAAATGAAACGTTGCTAAATAAAGTAGTACTTCCAAATTGAACTGAAATATCATTAACTGTAATCATTATTGACTTGTTTTATTAGTAAAAGCGGCAAATATACATTGATTTTCTTTTTTTAGTATTCTTTTTAAAACAAAAAAAGCAAGAACTTAACATTCTTGCTTTTTATATATTTTATTAGTTTTAATTATAAAACTTCTCCTAATTCTTTTAGTTTCTCTGTATTTTCAGCTAGTTTTAATTCTTCAATAATTTTATGGATATCACCATTAATTACATTTGATAAATCATACAATGTCAATCCAATTCTGTGTTCAGTAACACGACCTTGAGGATAATTATACGTTCTAATTTTAGCCGATCTATCTCCACTAGCAACCAAAGAATTTCTTTTGGCTGAATCTGCTGCCAATTTTTTCTCTAATTCTTGTTCATACAAACGAGAACGCAACACTTTCATTGCTTTTTCCTTATTTTTATGTTGTGATTTTTGATCTTGACATTGCGCCACTAAACCTGTTGGTGTATGTGTTAAACGAACAGCTGAGTATGTAGTATTTACAGATTGACCTCCTGGACCTGAAGAACAGAAATAATCTACACGAATGTCGCTTGGTTTTAATTCTACATCAAATTCTTCGGCTTCAGGCAATACCATTACGGTTGCTGCTGAAGTATGCACTCGTCCTTGAGTTTCAGTTTGAGGTACACGTTGTACACGGTGAACCCCAGATTCAAACTTCATATCTCCGTAAACATCATTTCCTGTTATACTAAATATAATCTCTTTAAACCCTCCTGAAGTTCCATCGCTAATATCTTCTACTTCAACCTTCCATTTTCTATCAGAGCAATATTTTGTATACATTCTATACAAATCGCCAGCAAAAATACTTGCTTCATCACCACCAGTTCCTGCTCTAATTTCAACAATAACATTTTTAGCATCTTCAGGATCCTTTGGAATTAGCATAAACTTAATATCATCTTCCAATTTTGGTAAACGAGCAGTTGCTTCATCCATTTCCATTTTAGCCATTTCTGTCATTTCTTCATCAGATCCATCAGCAATAATTTCTTTGGCTTCTTCAATATTATTCAACAATAATTTATACTCATCAGCAATTTTCATTACTGCGCTTAAATCTTTATATTCTTTGTTTATTTTTATATAGCGTTTTTGATCTGTAATAATATCTGGCTGTATTATTAAATCAGAAACCTCATCAAAACGTTGTTTTACTATTCTTAACTTATCTAACATCTTCTTCTTTTAATTGGATTGCAAATTTACGAATTTTAAACGACTTAATTATGAATACACAAACTCACCAAATTCACTTTTTATTGTTAGTTTTTTTACTTCTGAAGCTTCTACCCTTCCAATAATTTTAGCATCAACATTAAAACTTTTAGAAATTTTAATAATCTCATCAGCAACTTCAGGAGAAACATACAATTCCATTCTATGCCCACAATTAAACACCTGATACATTTCTTTCCAATCTGTTTTAGATTGCTCCTGAATTAATTTAAATAATGGTGGTATTTCAAACATATTGTTTTTTACAATATGCAAATTATCTATAAAATGAAGGATTTTTGTTTGTGCTCCTCCACTACAATGCACCATTCCGTGAATCTCTTTTGATGTATGCTTCTTCAAAATTTCCTTAATAATTGGTGCGTACGTTCTAGTTGGAGAAAGCACTAATTTACCAGCATTAATTGGTGAGTTTTCAACGGTATCAGTTAATTTAACATTACCTGAATACACTAACTCATTTGGTACAGCAGCATCAAAACTTTCTGGGAATTTTTCAGCTAAATATTTATGAAATACATCATGACGTGCAGACGTTAATCCGTTTGAACCCATACCTCCATTATATTCTTTCTCATAAGTTGCTTGCCCAAAAGAAGCCAAACCAACAATTACATCGCCAGGTTTTATATTTGCATTGTCAATAACATCAGCTCTTTTCATTCTAGCAGTAACTGTAGAATCTACAATTATAGTTCGTACCAAATCGCCAACATCAGCAGTTTCTCCACCTGTAGAATGAATTTCTACACCAAATTCTTTTAAATCTTGTAATAACTCTTCAGTACCATTAATTATTTGAGAAAGTACATCACCTGTTATTAAATTTTTATTACGTCCAATTGTAGATGATAATAAGATGTTTTCTGTAGCTCCAACACAAATTAAATCGTCAATATTCATAATTAATGCATCTTGCGCAATTCCTTTCCAAACTGAAATATCACCAGTTTCTTTCCAATACATATATGCTAATGATGATTTTGTGCCTGCTCCATCTGCATGCATTATTAAACAATAATCATTATCGTTTGTTAAATAATCAGGTACAATTTTGCAAAATGCCTTCGGAAATAGTCCTTTATCCACATTCTTAATAGCATTATGAACATCTTCTTTTGAAGCTGAAACACCTCTTTGGCTATATCTTTTACTTATTTCTGAACTCATTTTAGGTTTGTTAAGTTGTACTGCAAAAGTAATTTTTCTTTTTTAAATATTGAAGCATAAAAAAACCGAATGAGTTTTCATTCGGTTTTTTTATATTATTTTAAAATTTTATTCCCAATCTGGCATTGTTGAATTGGTAAATAAAGCTGATCTGTCATTATTATCAGAAATACTCATTCTATAAATAGATTTTGTAGAAATACCATCGTTTGAAGTATTTACAAAAATAACTTCGGCTTCATTTGGTGAAAATCTTGGATCTAAATCATTAGTTCCTGCTTCTTTATTTAGTGATATATCTGTACTTATATCAGCGTCAAAATCATAGATAAAAATATCAGTATCTAATTGTCTATTATCAGCAGCTTCATATTCAGAAATATCATACGTGTACAATAATAGTTTGTTATCAACCGAAATATCAAGTCCTCCTGCAGCACCACTTACACCTGATAAAACTGTAGTTAAAATACTTCCTGACATATCAATTGTATAAATTGCTACGTTATATCCAGAATTATCATTCGTTTTTAAAGCAATCATACTTTCATCATTACTCCAATCGCATTCAGTAATATAACTTCCATCAATTGTTTGGTAAATTTGTTGAAGTCCGCTACCATCCTTATTTATAACATATAATTTATCATAATGTGAATATATTAATCTATCCCCGTTTGAAGACCAGGAAAAATCTATCTCATTAAAATTAAATCCCGCAACTGGAACAGCTGATGTTACTTGAGATACACTTGAACCATTTTGATTCATGGTAAACAAATGAGTTTCATTATTAAATGTTCTTAAGAACGCAATTAGATTAGAGGCTTGGTTTTTTCTTGGCCTCCAACTATTTTGATCTTCAGTTGTTAATTCCACCTCATTTAAAGGTGAATTATTACCATCATCATAATTTGAAGAATAAATTAAGTTGTTATTATTAGAAGCCTTTTTAACATAAAAATATCTATTTTCAGGATCTAATTTTGTTTTGAAAGAACTCACTAAACTTAAAACTTCTGAATTAATATCATCAGTAGCTGCTATTTGCCAAAAATACTTTGTTCCATATTTTAAATCAGATATAACATACGTTGTATCAACAATTTCTTCAATTTTAATTATATCGTTATTATAATCGTTTTTAATTTCTAATCTATAGGTAATTGGATCTGCATCTGGATCTTCAGATTCCCAAATTAATTCAATTGAAAGTTCTTGCTCTTCAATTCCATCAGTTGGCGTTACTAATACTGGGGTTGTAGGTGGTCTATTTAATGTGTTTTCATCATCCATTTCAAATACAACATTTACTTCAATTCCAGTAGTAACTGTAGCTGCCTCAAAATTAGTTAAATAACCTTCTTTTTGTGCATTAATTGAGTACTCACCTGCTTCAATTTCATCATATCTAAAATATCCGTCAGCATCAGAAAAAACGGCATTATTTGTTGGACTTAATGTAATTTTAGCATTTTCTATAGGATCAAAACTATTTGATTCAACAATTCTCCCTGTTATTGTTCCTAAACCAACTAAATCAACAGTGTCTTCACCACAACTTATAAATAAGCCTAGTGTTAGTATAATTAATATTTTATATGCTCTTTTCATTTTTATTTTTTAAATTATTCAAATATTACAGATTTCACTCTATTATAAGGTTTGCCCATATAAAAATTAACACCAACTCCTATTCTCCAATAAAAGTCGTCTCTTTTTCCTTGAATTAAACCATCTAACTTATCATTAGTTAGCATGTTTTGTTCTCCAAATAATTTAATTCCAATATTATTTACCGGTAAATATTCTACTCCTAAACCGTATTGAAATTTAACTTGCGGACTTGCAATGTCTAAATCGGAAACTGTTCCAATTCCACCATACATAAAAGGTGAAACATTATCATATGGTAAAAAATTATATTCTAAATTTACATCAAATGACATTAGATCTTCCTTAAATGCTCCTTCATTTTCAAGTTGAAAATAACCAAAACCAACATTTAAATTTAAAGCAGGTTTTTTAAATTGAAATTTATACGCAATGCTTGTTCCTAGTTTCCCTTTTGGGTTTGAATAATCTCCTGATATATGTGATGATCCTGCAGTAATACTTATTGCGCTTTTCCCTCTTCTATCTTCTAACTTTCTATCTAATAATACTGTTGAATCTGCTTCTTCTTTTTCTTTTTTATATTTTTCTCTTAAAACTTCAACAACTTCTTGCCCACCTTTAGGTATCCATAATCCATCAATAATACCTTCAACAATTAATGTCTCCACAGCCTTATCAATGGCTTCTTTAACTGCTAATTGAGTTGGCTCATTTCTTGTTACTCCAGTTTCAACTTCTAATAAACGTTTTAGATTTACGTATCTAAATAAATTTGCTGAAATACCTTGTGATAATATTGTTTTTGAAATATAAACCGTTTTTAATATTTGTCCGTTTGAAGTTGATACAGCTCTTAAATATACCGTTATTCTATCTTGTCTATATTGGGTTGAACCACCTGCTCCAAAATATCTTGCGCCAGATCCACCTGTAATTATATTAGAATCATATGATATTACACCACCTTCTAAAAGTACGCCTGCAAATAATAGTGGCGGAATTGATGTTGTTACTTGCTCTTTATTATTTTTACTGTATTCTTGTCTTGTTGATCTAATTATTTGACGCTCATTTAACAAGTTACTCACATTTTCTCTTTCAATAGGTGTAAACCATTTAGAATCTTCTAAAGATTTTAAAAGTATTGATGTACCACCTTGAGTAACAGCTGTACTCCAACTAGTACCATTTTCAACAAGTTTATATTGCCCTGTTTGGTCTCTAAATTTATATACACCAACAACTGTTGGATTTATAGGCAAAAGGCCTTTTAACATGCTTTTTTTAGTTGTATTTTCACCTAACCTAGCTTCTGTAATTTCTAACGGCTGGTTAAAAATTGCTCCACAACCTGAAAATATTAACAAAAGTGCAACAAGTACACCAATATTTTTTTTGCTCATAGTTTGTTTTTAATTATTTGGGATTATAATTTGCGTTTGGTCTCCAGTTTCTGTGTCAAGTATATTTATTGCTAAACCATCTGTTGTTGGAGTAACATCTACTACTAAACTTCCAAAAACATACGTACCAACTGTTAGAGCGCTATCACCAAATTCTTGTTGAAATAAATCTTGAGATAATGAATTTAATAATTGTCTATTTAATGTTTCTGTAAACCTCTCTAATTCAGTTTGTTGCTCAAAACCTAATCCATTATCTTCTGTAAACTTATTTTGTGATTCAGCTGAACTTAACAACCAATTGTAGTTAAATGTATCACCTCCAAAGGCTGGGTTAACAGGTTTATAAACTAGTTGTTGAGATTGCATTAGGTAAGGAATACTAAACAATGCAAAAAACAAGAGTACTTTTACTTTTTTCATAACCACAATATATTAAAAAGAATTAAATTTTTTTATTTTTATATAATAATTTTCTTTGAGTTGAATAATTATAAACATACCTTAAAGCTTGATTTGCCGCTGCTTGAATAAATTCATCATCAGGTTTTGTCATAAATTCAAAAATTACAATGTCATCAACATCAATAGATATCTTACTTCCTCTACCAATACTTGGTTTCTCAGTAATATTAATAATAAACGGATATTGAGAGCCGGAAGATGAATATTTTTGATAAAAATAATCATAAAAATCTTTCCCTAATTTCGTTTTTACATCTTCAATAACCAATCCTTTAATTTCTATTTCGCTTTCTTCAACGAATTGCTTTTTTTTTCTATTTTCAGCTGAATAAATAATAGAAGAATCTTTAGCTACTAATGCACCTTCTTTTCTAATAAATAAGTATACTTTACACTCTTCGCCTTTTTGAATATTAATTTTTAAAGTCGCTAATTCTTTTTCTTCTGTAGGTTCCATAGAAAATTCACCTGATTGTGTATTTCTAGAATAGTTTCCGTTAACGCCTTTTTTTAAAGAGAATAGAAGATAATCAAACCCTTCTTTGTAAATATTTTCATCGTTTTGAGCTAAACCTTTAATATTCACTAAGTTATCTGTAATATTAGTCACTATTTTTGCGTTCAAATTTTCTTGTGAAAAAGTTGAAGTTCCATTAAATATAAATAGAAATAATAGTGTGTTTATTACAACTGTTTTCAAAATTGAAGTTTAATAATTTGTAATAGTTATAGTCTTGAAATTAGATTTTTGAATAATTTTCATATTGTCAATTAATGAATTCTCACCCAATATTTGCACAAAATTTTGATTTCCAATTTGTTGCACTTCAAGGTTTAGGTCATTTCTACCATAAAAACTAATAAACTCATAATTATTATAATCTCCTACTTGATTAACATTTTGAGTATTAGTACTTGTTTTTACATTGATAGAATTGTAGTTTCCTGCTTGTAGAATATTTAACTCAGTATTATTTACTAAGTTATTCGTTTTTACTTTTGAAACTAATAATTCATTTTCTGTTAACAAATTTTGTCCAGAACTTGCAATTTGAAAATATCTATTTATTAAATACGTATTCTCATCCGTTTGTTGAGCAGATGCATTATAAGAAAACACATTTACAAACAAAACTATAATTAATATGTGGTATAAATATTTCATCTTTCTCAAATTTAATAAAAAGAGCGCAATTCTACGCTCTTTTTTTGTTAATTTTTAAACCCTCTAGTTTGGATTTGCAGAACCTCCAAATTGACCTACAAAAGACATGTTATTATTTCCTGCCTGGTTAACTATACTAGAATGTGTATTCCCAAATTGCCCAGTTAAAGATAAATTCTCTAATCCGTTTTGTGAGGTTAAAGCACTATTATCAAAGCCTATTTGTAGTGTTTCACTAATATTAAGCTCTCCTATTTGCAGTGTTGAAGAATTGTTACCAGATCCTAATTGTAAAGTTCCAGATAAATTTAAATTACCTTCTTGATTTGTATAAGAGATATTGTTATTTCCTAATTCAATAGTTTCACTAACGTTAAAGTTTCCTAATTGTGTTGTTTCTGAATCATTTGAATCTCCTAATTGAAATTCAAATGCATTATTACTATCTCCTTCTTGAGTTTGAATAGCACTATTATGTTTACCATTTTGTATCACAACTTCAGCATTATTATCTCCTAATTGGTCTTGATTTGAAAAGTTACTATAACCTATTTGAGAAGCAAAAGCGTTGTTAATTTTGCCAAATTGTTTTTGAAAAGCGTCATTTACTGCTCCATCTTGGTAAATTGCTGCAATACTACCTTGAGATGCATTTACACCAGTTCTTTGATCTTGCTTTGCTAAATTTGAAAAACCATGTTGGTACACAATTCCTTTATTATAATCCCAACGTTGTAGTTGAAAAGATTCATTATAATCTCCATTTTGGAACGTAAGTTGAAAATTGTTTTCAGCCCAACCAACTCCTTGTGATTGGTTTGAATAATTATGATGTCCTAACTCAATAGTAATAGCTTTATTAAAACTACCTCTTTGGTTAACTAATGCATTATTATATGTTCCTTGTTGATATACTTTTGATGAGTTGTTTTCACCACCTAATACATTCATTTCTCCGTCTTGTTCGACTTTAGAATTATTAGAGGTTCCAACTTGAGTAACTACTGTCTTATTTAAAAACCCTAGTGAAATAACATCACTATTATTTTCTTGAGCTATTAATAATGACGTGCTCATTAATAAAACTAGCAGCGTAAGTTTTTGAATTTTCATAATTAAATTAATTTTAAATAAAATATTGTTAACTATAGTTGCATTGATAAATTATCAAAATTACTATGCGTTTTAACTTGGGGTGTTACTATTTTGTGGGGAATTTAAAATCACAAAATACAATTTATATTGCTAAGTTAATAATCTATTCCTGTTTATCAAACTTTTAGCTATTATACTTTACAAATAGCTTCATTTAAATAATAAACAGTAATACATATATACTTGCAAAGTGTATTTTTAATAAAACAAAAAAAAGGGGAATAAAATTCCCCTTTTTTTTTTTTATAAATAAAGTACTAGTTTGGCACTGAAGAACCTCCTATTTGAGTTACAAAAGATGTATTTCCTACACCATTTTGGTAAACATTACTGTTATGGCTATTACCCCATTGGTCAGTTGAAGAATAGTTTAAATAACCATCTTGATGAGTCATTGCTGCATTATCAAATCCAACTTGTAAAGTTCCACTCATATTCATATCTCCATGTTGTAAAGTAGTAGAAACGTTTGTTGAACCATATTGTCCAGTCCAAGAGCTGTTACTATACCCATATTGTTCAGTGTAAGAATCATTACGCTCTCCACCTTGATCGGTAGAACTCATATTCATATCACCATATTGGTAAGTATTTGAGTTATTACCTTCACCATATTGTGATGTGTAAGAAGTATTAACAAACCCATCTTGATGTGTCATAGAAACGTTATCTGCACCATCTTGGTATGTTGAACTAAAGTTACCATCACCATGTTGCAATGTAGTAGCTATATTATCATCACCATATTGCATAGTTTCAGAATAGTTATACCAAGCATCCCAAAAAGGATTACCTACACCATCTTGTTCAGTATATGAACTGTTACCATCACCAACTTGAGTTGTATAACTTGTATTCCCTAAACCATCTTGAAAAGTACCTGCACTATTTTCATCTCCATATTGTCCAGTTTGTGAAGAGTTTGAATAACCGTATTGAATTGTCCAAGAGCTATTATCATTCCCCCATTGATCAGTATATGATCCATTTGAAGAACCTGATTGACCAGTGTATTGGTCATTGCTATCACCATATTGCCAAGCATAACTCCAGTTACCATCACCATATTGTTCAGTTAAAGATTCATTATCATTACCTACTTGATCTTGTACGGTCCAGTTATAGTAACCATATTGAAAAGCTACAGCATTGTTACGTCTTCCTACTTGATATTGGAAGTTATAATTCATCTCACCATCTTGTACAGCAAGTGCATTATTTCTTCTTCCACTTTGGTATTGGTCAGAATAGTTACCATATCCAAATTGATACACTTCAGCAGAATTTCTTCTACCTCTCTGTGTTTGGTAAGCTGTATTGTAATCTCCAGCTTGTAAAACATAACCATAGTTACCCATAGCACCGTTAGTTAATGTACGTTGATCTTGGCTAGAAAAGTTACCATAACCATATTGTTCTACAACACCTGTGTTGTTATCCCAACGTTGTAATTGGTAAGAAGTATTCATAACCCCATCTTGGTAAGCTGATTGAAAGTTGTTTTCAGCAAAACCAACACCTTGAGATTGATTAGAGTAATTACCATAACCCATTTGAGCAACATGCGCTTCATTAGAATTACCTTGTTGATCTGTAACAGAAGCATTGTCATCACCTGATTGGTAAACGTCAGCCCAGTTACCTACACCACCTAATACATTCATTTGACCATCTTGGTCAATGTCAGAATCATTATTTGATCCTATCTGTAATACAGTAGCTAAATTTGAAACACCCAACGAATTTACATCACTGTTGTTTCCTTGTGCGAATATTAATGAAGTTCCCATTAATAAAGTCGCTAAACTTAAGATTTGTTTTTTCATAATAAATAATTTAAACATTAATTAGTAAATAAAAATTAAACAATATGTACCATAAATCCATAAGGGGAAATAACATATAATCTTTACATATGATAATCATATACAACTATTAAATAAGTATTATAAACTTATACTACGGGGATAAAACAATTTTTGAGGTTTAAATAGTGTGGGGTATTTACTATTTTAGAATAATTAAGCTATTATCTTTAATTAATCTAAATCAAAAGTATATTTATATTATAGTTTAACAAAATATTAAGTCTCAAAATTAGCAAATTGCACGTTTTTATAAACAAACAGTAAAATATGTAACAATTATCACTTAAACCTGTTATTTAGACCTTTTAAACACAAAATAATGGCACTTATAATTCTTTAAAAAGTTAATTAAGCCCATAAACATTGGAGATTTTATTAATACTAAAAAGTATTTTATATATCTATCTCATAGGCTTTTAACACAAATACAGCATTTCCAAATACAAATACATAATAATTAATCACCTTTAAAACCTTCTATCTTTCCCTTTGTAATTTAACCTTTGAATTAAAACCTATTATAAATAGTAAAATCCTCAAAACTTTGGAAGTTTTGAGGATTTATTTGGTACGTATTTTGATTTATTTTAGTGTTGACTTATGCTTACTGAATTGTAATTTCCTATTGCC
>NZ_WTAR01000065.1 GCF_013139515.1 Lutibacter sp. | reverse complement strand
TGTTGAAACTCAAAAGAAAGTAGCAGATCGCTATTTTGAAGACGGAAGTATTGAATCTGCCATACCACCACTAAAAATTTTACTTCATATAATGGCTTATGGCAATTTTGAAGGAAAAGAAATAAGTAACCCAGAATTAAGAAAATATTTCGAAAGAGATTATATAATTAATAGTAGCTGGTATAAAGAACGATTAACATTGAAACAGCAAAAGGATATTGATTTTCATAAAAAACAAATAGCATACCTAGAAGATTTTATTTCAAATTCAACGAATGCTTCACTTGTTTCTGAATTGAATATTTTAGATAGGCTGAAGAATGTGAAAGAAAATTATGAAGAAATAAATTCAGCTAGTTATTTAGAAAGTTTGATAGGTACAATAGGAGCAGATCCGTTGTATAGAAATTAAATTTAGGTATAAAATAGTATATAAAACAGCTTTAAAATTAAATTTTAAGCTGTTTATAAATTTAATTTTTGTAATTCTATTTCATAATCGTATTGTAAATCTTCGTGTAATAAAGTTATTTTTTTTCTAATAGAAGCTACTTCCCTAATTAAAATGTTTTTAAGTACAGTGTTATTTTTAATTGAAGGCTTAAAGTTATACAGTTTTAAACAAAAATAGAGTAGCAATGCAACTTCGGTTTCTTTGTTTTTAGAATACCTGCAATATTTTTTAATTGTTCGTAAAATTTTACGGACACTTTTTTTTATAAAGTAGTATGTTTTAGTGTTTATCAATTCAAATTGTTCATCAATTTCAATTTTAACTGTGTTTATATAACCTTCTTCATTTGAAGATTCAAACAAAAGATAGGTGAGTAATTCCTTGTTTTCTTTTTTAAATTTCGACAAACGTAAACACAATTCTATAATCTCCTGATGTGATTGATGTGCTAGTTCCGTTTTTAGTTCTTTTACTGTAACAGCTTTCATATTTACAATTTAGTAAAAAGTATGAATTAATTTGTATTTTTTTTGTAATTTAATCATTTAAAAAAAACAATTAAAATGGCAAAGAAAGTAAGAGGAACTATTGCAATATTAACTGGTGGAGGAGACGTTCCTGGTTTAAACCCAGCAATTAGAGCAATTACAATTAGAGCAATACGTGAAGGGTACAGAGTTATTGGTTTAAGACGTGGTTGGGCAGGAATAGTAGAATTAATTCAAGATCCAAAATCTGATAATAGTAATAATTATATAGAACTTACTCAAATAATTGTAAACAAAACGGGTAGAACAGGAGGTACGTTTTTGCATAGTTCAAGAACACGTCCAAGTCATCTGCCAAAAGCGAGTGTTCCTGATCACTTAAAAGATGAATTTAAAGAAGAGTACAACGATATGACAAAAGTTGTATTAAGTAATCTAAATTATTTAGGTATTGATTATTTAATTCCTATTGGAGGAGATGATACTTTAAGTTATGGTGTTCGCTTATATCAGGAAGGTGTTAAAGTTGTTGCAATTCCTAAAACAATGGATAATGATGTTCCTGGAACAGATTATTGTATAGGATTTAGTACGTGTATTACAAGAACAATAAATATGACAAATACGTTGCGTACTTCAGCAGGTTCGCATGAACGGTTTTTAGTATTAGAAGTTTTTGGAAGATACGCTGGTTTTACTGCAATGTTGCCAACAATGGCAGGTGCTGCAAATAGATGTGTAATTCCTGAGTATAAATTTAATATTGATATTCTTTCTGAACGTTTAATTGAAGATAGGTATGATAATCCAAGTAAATATTCAGTAGTGTTAGTTTCTGAAGGCGCCATGTTTGAAGGTGGAGAAATGATGTTTAAAGGCGAAGAGAAAGATCAATTTGGTCATGCAAAACTCGGTGGAATTGGTGAAGTAGTTTCACAACGATTAAAAGAAATGTCTCCTAAATATAATAATGGCAAAAAAATAAATGTTATAAATCAAAAATTAGGGTACCTTGTTAGAGGTGGTGATCCTGATGCTATTGATTCAATTGTACCAATGGCTTACGGAAATTTAGCATTAGATTTAATATTAAAAGGAATTCATGGAAGATTGGTAGTGCTTAAAAATGGGCGTTATGATAATGTTCCAATTGATGTAGTTACGGGGAAATCAAAATTAGTAAATATTGAAAAATTTTATAATACAGATAGACTTTGCCCAAACTATAATAGTTTTGAAATGAATCCTTTATTTATTATGACAAGTGAATAGTAAAAGTAAATTAGCTCAATTTTTTGAAACAGATTATCCTTTAAATAAAGATGGAGTTGAAGAATTATTAGCCTCATTTGAAACCATCCATTTTAAAAAGAACTCATTAATTCTTAAAGCTGAGCAAATAGAAAATAAATTAAAATTTTTAGAAAAAGGGATAGTTAGAGAATATTATGCTTCTAATAGTAAAGAAACAAACATAAATTTTTATACTAAACCTGGGTTTTTAACAGATTTTTCATCATTTAACAATTCAACTGAAACAAATAAATATCAAGAGTGTATTACTGATACTAGCCTAAAGGTATTGGACAAGAATAAGTTTAGAAACTTGTTAAAGAAATATGATTGTGGTAAATCTTTCATTGATTTAACATTTCAAAAATTGTTAGAACAAAAAGAATTGTTTGAATATAACAGAATAACTAAAAGTTCTGAAGAACTATATAATGAAATGTTAGTAAATAAATGTAATTGGTTGAAAGAAATACCACAATACCATATAGCTTCCTATTTGGGAATAACTCCAGAAACTTTAAGTAGGATAAGAAATAAAATTTCTTGATTTGAATCAACGAAATTAATTACTAATAACTATATTTTTGCTTTATAAGCAACTACTAAATGAAAATACACCACTTAAGAAACGCAACACTTATAATTGAAATTGAAGATAAGTTTGTATTGGTTGACCCAATGTTAGGAAAAAAAGGGACAATAGCACCATTTACACTTTTTAGATACAAAGCAAAACGAAATCCTTTAGTTGGATTACCAGTAAATAGTGAACAAATTTTAGATAAAGTAACAGATTGTTTAATAACACACTTGCATCCAGATCATATAGATAAAGCAGGTGAAGAGTTTTTGAAGCACAAAAATATCCCTGTTGTATGTATATGATCTGGATGAAAAGGTATTGTTAAAAAAAGGTTTAAACGTAATTAAAAGTTTGAATTATTGGGATAGTCAAGGTTATTTGGGTGGTGAAATTATTGGAATACCTGCAAAGCATGGATACGGATGGGTGAGTGGTCTAATGGGAAAAGTTATGGGGTTTTATATTAATTTACCAAGTTCACCTTCAATTTATATTAGCGCAGATACTATTTTTACCAACCATGTTGATAAAGTGTTAACTGAATTTAAGCCAGACATTACAATTGTAGCTTCAGGTTCTGCAAGACTTGATATTGGAAAAGAACTTTTAATGAATTTAGATGATATCGTTAAATTTGTTGAAAAATCGCCCAAAAAAGTAATTGCAAATCATTTAGAAGCGCTAAATCATTGCCCTACAACTCGTAAGCAATTAAAAGAAGTATTAACTAAAAAAGGACTTCTTAATAAAATCAATATTCCAATTGATGGAGAAATTATGGAGTTTTAATGCTTTGTTATCCAACTTAGCTGTAATATTTTATTAGATACTTTTTGATTTTCCTCCATACCTCCATAAATATATTTTAGAGTATCATTAACGGAAGCTAATCCTCTTAAATCCATAGGAAGTAGGCCATTGAATCTTTTGTAAAAGGTGTCATTCTTATAAATAAAGTCTGTTTGATGCGGTGAAACACCACCAGTTTTATTGTATGAAATACCATTAAAATTATAAGTTGTGGCACTTCCGCCTATAAAATGCAATGTATTAAATACTTTTGTTGCAGCCATTCTATAACTAGCTGAACTGCTATCTAAATTAATACTTGACCAAGAAATTTCAATAGGGTTATTAACATTAATAACACCTTTTCTTAAAATTGATTGAATTGGAAAATTTTCACCCATCGCAGCTCCGCCAAAATAAAAAATAGTGTCTTCAACAATAATACCGTTAGCGCCAAAAGATTTAAATTTATGAGTATTTGGTACAGGAGTTCCAATTTGCCAACTGTTTTTATACGGGTTGTAAATTTGCACATCAGGAACATTTTCTTTTTGGCTCCAACCTGTAACAACATAAATAAGGCTATCTCTCCAAACAGTTTGAACGTGGTCATCAATAGGAGTTGGAATTGGACTTCCATCATCTAAAAACAGATTGTTTTTAACAGCATAACGATGTACTTTGTTAGATGAAACTTCTTTTCCATCTTTAAAAACATGATATCCGCCAATAATATAAATAGTATCTTTTATTAATGATGCTGCATTTGCAATTTTGCCTAATGAATCTGGTAAATTTGCTAATTGTAGCCATTTTTTATTTTTTAAATCATATCTATAATTACGTTGGTGAATACCCGAATATAATTTTGTGCTATCTAAACCTCCAAAACTAAAAATATATGGATTTTCATTTATAAATGCAATGCTTATTGCATTATTTGTAACTGGTTCAGGGGCAATTGTTACTTGCTGAATTGTAAAATTTAATGATTTTGTTTTTTTGTTTGAGCATCCAATTATAAAGAAAATAGTAAAAAACGTACAATATATTAAGGGTTTCATAAATGTTTTTTTCAAATTTAACCAAATAAAAATAGAGATTTTAAATAAAAATCATAAATACCTATTTATCAGATAATCAGGTATTTAAATAGGTGAAACATTCGTGAATTTAGCAAATGTTAAAATTAAATTAAAATTTAAGTAGTAAATAGTTGTTATAAACCTAATAAAGGGAGTATTTTTGCAAACTACTAAAAGCTACAAAGGTGTCTGAAAAAACTACAGAATTAGAAGAAATAAAAGCTGGAAAAGATCTTTATTCGTATCAAAAAGAGGCAATAGACAAGATTTTTAAAAGTTTTGATGATGCACCTGAAGATTATCATTTATTGTATCAATTGCCTACGGGAGGTGGAAAAACAGTAATATTTTCTGAACTAGTACGTCAATATTTAAAGAATCATAAGAAAAAAGCATTGGTGTTAACACATCGTATAGAATTGTGTAAACAAACTTCTAAAATGCTTACTGAGTTTAACGTAGCGAATAAAGTGGTTGATAGTAAAGCCAACTTAGACGATCAAGAGAACTATAGTTGCTTTGTGGCAATGGTTGAAACCTTAAATAATAGGTTAAATGATGAAAAATTTGATATTTCTGATATAGGTTTAGTAATTATTGATGAAGCACATTATAACTCATTTACTAAATTGTTTGAGTTTTTTGACAAATCTTTTATTTTAGGTGTTACAGCAACTCCATTGAGTTCAAACATTAAACTTCCAATGAAGGATAATTATAATGAGTTAATTGTTGGAGAAACAATTGCTTCATTAATTGAAAATGAATTTTTAGCACGTGCTGAGGTTTTTTCATACAATGTTGGATTAACTTCATTAGAAGTTGGTGCAAATGGAGATTATACGGTGAAATCTTCCGAAGATTTATATACCAATAACGAAATGTTGGGTATGTTAGTTCAAGCTTATGAATTACATTCAAAAGGTAAAAAAACGTTAATTTTCAATAATGGTATTAACACTTCAATACAAGTGTTTGCAGCCTTTAAAGCTGCTGGATATCCAATTGCTCACTTAGACAACACATATAGCAAGACAGACAGAAAAATGGTGCTGAAGTGGTTTAAAGAAACACCTCACGCAATTTTAACTTCGGTTAGTATATTAACCACTGGTTTTGATGAACCAACGGTAAATACAATTATTTTAAACAGAGCTACAAAATCACTGGCATTGTATTATCAAATGATTGGTAGAGGATCACGTATTTTAAATAATAAACCTACGTTTTCAGTGATAGATTTAGGAAATAATTTACATCGTTTTGGAGAGTGGGGATCTGATTTAGATTGGCAAAAAATATTTAGATCACCAAATTATTATTTAGATAAAATTTTAGGTGATGAAGAATTAGAAAGTAATTTTAAATATGAAATGCCAGCAGATCTTAGAGCTGAATTTTCAAATTCTGAAGAAGTATATTTTGATATGAAAAAAGTATACATAGCATCTATTAGTAATGGAGAATCATCTAAAGTAGTTTTAGAGAAGTCTCTAGCTCACCACGCTAAAATTTGTATTGAAAATAGTGAAGATGTATATGATGCTTATGATTTATCAAAAAAATTAAGCGATGACATTGACCATAGAATAGATCGTTATGCAAAATGTATTTGTAGAAGTACACATAACTTTGTTACGTGGTTAAAAGATGATTACAGAACTAAACTTAGATTTTATTTAAGAGATAATTTTGATAGAGATTTTGAAATTATTCATGGAAGACCTCCGGAAGAATAATAAAACTAAGTTAAAATTAGTGTTACTTCTTACAAAATCAATTTCATATAAAAACACTTCTAATATATAGAAATTAGAGTTTCTAATGTTCGTTTTTATTAACACATTTATACATCATTTTAGATGGTGTATAAAATTATTTCTAGATTTATAAGACCTCTACTTTGTTAATCTTAACAATAAATAATATATATTTATAAAATTAACTAACTAACTATAAATATATTATGAAAAATTTAACACTGTTATTTATTGTTCTAATTTTTGGAATACAAAGTCAACAAGCACAAAATTTTGAATTTAAAGCAAGTGAAATAGACATTCCTTATGAACGGTTTGTATTGCCAAATGGGTTAACATTATTAGTTTATGAAGATCATAAAGCACCAATTGTAGCTGTAAATGTTTGGTATCACGTAGGTTCAAAAAATGAGAAATTAGGCAAAAGCGGATTTGCACATTTATTTGAACATTTAATGTTTAATGGAAGTGAAAATTTTAATGACGATTATTTTCAAGCGTTGGAAAGAATTGGAGGAACAGATGTAAATGGAACTACAAATTCAGATAGAACAAATTATTTTCAAAATGTACCTGTAGCAGCACTAGATCAAGTTTTATTTCTTGAATCTGATAGGATGGGACATTTATTGGGGAATATTGATCAAGAGTTATTAGATGAACAGAGAGGAGTTGTTCAAAATGAAAAAAGACAAGGAGAAAATCAACCTTACGGAAAACAATGGGGTTTACTAACAAAAGCGATGTACCCAAAAGGACATCCTTATTCTTGGACAGTTATAGGTGAAATGGAAGATTTAAATGCAGCTTCGTTAGAAGATGTTCACGAATGGTTTAAATCTTATTATGGAACAGCGAATGCTGTAATTGCAATTGCCGGAGATGTATCTCCTAAAGAAATTTACACAAAAGTATTAAATTATTTTGGTGATATACCTGCTGGACCAACTGTAGAAAGGCAAGAAATAAATGTGCCTATTCATAATGGAGATACATATCAAGTCTACGAAGATAGAGTTCCTGAAACTAGAATTTTATTTGCTTGGAATTCACCTGAATTAGGAAATAGAGAGGATCTTAATTTTGATTTAATAGCAGCTATTTTAACAAGTGGAAAAAATTCAAGATTGTATAAAAAATTAGTGTATGAAGATCAAGTGGCAAGTTCAGCAGTCTCATTTCAATCTTCAAGCGAAATTGCTAGTGAATTTGTTGTTTATGCAAATGTAAAACCTGGTGGAGATGCTGATATTGTGAAAGCTACTTTATTGGCTGAATTAGATAATTTTATTAAAAACGGACCTACTGAAGCTGAATTAAAAAGAGTGAAAGCTTCTTATTTTTCTAATTTTATTAAGGGGTTAGAGCGTATAGGTGGTTTTGGTGGAACTTCGGATATTTTAGCTTCAAATGAAACATATTTTGGTGATGCTTCTTTTTATAAAACAAGTTTAAAATATGTGCAAGATGCAACTATTGAAGATCTTAAACTCACAGCTCAAAAATGGCTAACAAAAGGGAAACACACTTTAATATGCAATCCTTTTCCTGAATATAAAGTTGTAAGTTCTTCTATTGATAGATCTAAAATTCCTGAGGTTGGTACTCCTAAAAGCGCTAATTTCCCTGAGTTAGAGCGTACGAAACTATCTAATGGGTTAAAAATTATTTTAGCTAAAAGAGAAGGTATTCCAACTATTGTTATGAATTTAATGATAAATGCAGGTTATAAAGCAGATTATTTAGCTAGCCCAGGAACTTCAGCTTTAGCGATGAACTTGATAGATGAAGGAACTAAAAAATTGAATTCACTTCAAATTAATGAAAAATTACAATTGTTAGGTGCTAGTTTAAATTCTTACTCAGATCAAGATATTTCTAATGTTTATATGAATACTTTAAAACCAAGTTTTGATGCCAGTTTAGAACTTTTTGCAGATGTTGTTTTAAATCCTTCTTTTCCACAAAAAGAGTTTGATAGATTAAAAATTGAACAAATAAATAATATTCGTAAAGAAAAATCTCAGCCTATTGGAATGGCGTTACGAGTTATGAATAAATTTCTTTATGGAGAAGGTCATCCATACAGTAATCCATATACTGGTACAGGTTTTGAAGCTACAGTTGAAAATTTTAAAAGAGAAGATATTGTTAAGTTTTATGATACTTGGATGAAACCAAACAATGCAACTTTAATTGTTACTGGAGATATTTCAATGAAAGAACTAAAAACTAAATTAGAAAAATCTTTGGGTAAATGGAAAAAAGGAGATGTGCCTTCAATTACATTTAATAAACCATCAGTAAAAACTAAAAACACATTGTATTTAATGAACAGACCTGAATCTCAACAAACAGTAATTATTGCAGGTCATCTTACAGAAAAGTATGGTACTATTTCTGAAATTGCATTAGAACAAATGGTAAGTATATTGGGAGGAGATTTTACATCTAGAATTAATATGAATTTAAGAGAAGACAAACATTGGGCTTATGGTGCTGGTGGTTTTGTTTTGGGAGCACAGCAAGAACGTCCGTTTTTAGTATATGCGCCTGTACAAACAGATAAAACAGCTGAATCTGTGAGTGAATTAAGAAAAGAAATTTCAGATTTTGTAAGTACAAGACCGGCCACACAAGCTGAACTTGATAAGGTGAAAACAAATCAAATATTAAAATTACCAGGCCAATGGGAGACGAATGGAGCTGTTAATAATTCATTGTATGATTTAGTTAAATATAATTTGCCTGATAATTACTACCAAACATATGATGAAAATGTGAGAAATTTGTCTTTAACTGATTTGCAAAGTGTTAGTAAAAAAGTTGTAAAACCAAGTAAAGTTAACTGGTTCATGGTTGGAGATAAATTAAAAATTGAAGGTAAATTAAAGGAATTAGGGTTTGATGATATTATTGAAATAGATGCTGATGGAAATCCAATTAACCAATCTGCTAATCCTCAAATTAAGATGGAAATTAAGCAGTAAATAATTTAATTCAAAAACAATTATAAACTACCAAAAAACTTCTTGATAATTTTTTCAAGAAGTTTTTATTTTTATAAGACTTACTCAATATTTTATTAAAACTATTGTCTTAATTAAGTGTACTTTTGCAATATGGCAAATAACATAAAAGAGCAACAACATATTTTAGTTAAATTAGGTGTTGAGAAGCTAAATCCAATGCAAGAGGAAGCAGCTTTAGTAATTAATTCCAGTAAAAATGTTGTGTTATTATCACCAACAGGAACAGGTAAAACACTTGCTTTTTTATTGCCAATTATTAAAGAATTGGATTCAGATTGTTTAAATGTACAAGTGTTAATTTTAGTCCCTTCAAGAGAGTTAGCTATTCAAATTGAGCAGGTTACACGAGAAATGGGAACGGGTTTTAAAGTTAATGCTGTTTATGGTGGACGCTCAATATCTAAAGATGAAATAGATTTACATCATAGCCCAGCTATTTTAATTGGTACACCCGGAAGAATTGCAGATCATTTGAGAAAGGGCACTTTTTTAACCAAAAATATTACTACGTTGGTTTTAGACGAGTTTGATAAATCGTTAGAAGTAGGTTTTAAAGATGAAATGATTGAAATTATTGCATCGCTTAGAATGGTTAACAAAAGAATTTTAACCTCAGCAACAAAAGGAGTAAGCATTCCTAAATTTGTTGGATTAGAAAGCCCCAAAACTATTAATTATTTAACTAATAAAGTATCTTTATTAAATGTTAAAACTGTAATTTCTCCAACTAAAGATAAATTAGAAATATTAGTAGAGTTAGTTTGTTCTTTAAAAAATGAACCAGCAATAATCTTTTGTAATTTTAGAGATACAATTGAAATGGTAAGTGAGTATTTAACAGATAATAATATCAATCATGGTTGTTTTTATGGTTCAATGGAGCAACGAGATAGAGAAAGAACACTTATAAAGTTTCGCAATGGAACGCATCAATTAATTGTAGCTACAGATTTAGCTGCTAGAGGATTAGATATTCCTGAGATAAAATATATTATTCATTATCAACTTCCATTAAAAAGAGATGAATTTACACATAGAAACGGGCGAACGGCCAGAATGAAAAGTGAAGGTACTGCCTATGTAATTCAATGGAAAAATGAAAAGCCTTCAGATTTTACCCAAAATTGTGAAATTGAAATTATAAAAAAACATCCATCACCAAAACCTTCTAATTGGAAAACGTTATTTATTTCAGGAGGAAGAAAAGATAAAATTTCAAAAGGAGATATTGCAGGTTTGTTCTTTAAGGAAGGAAAATTAAATAAAGATGAATTAGGAACTATTGAATTGAAGAGTGATTGTGCTTTTGTTGGTGTGTCAGCTTCAAAAGCTACTGAACTTATTAAACAATTTAACAATAGTAAACTAAAAAAGAGAAAAATAAGAGTATATGCTGTTTAGTTTTGATAAGTACAAAAAATAGCTATATTTTAGAATTGTTTTATCATTTCTAAAATATAGCTATTTAATATTAATTTAGTTATCTCCAAAAGACATTCCAATTCCTCTTGCAGTTTTAACTAAGGATGAATCAGGTTTAACTACATTATATTTGCTAATGGCCTCTAAAAAGGGTACTGCTACAATGCTTGGATGTTGATAAGCAACCATTTTACCAAAATTACTTTCAAGAGCTAATTCCATAGCTTTTACACCAAATTGAGTTGCTAAAATTCTATCAAAAGCAATTGGAACACCACCACGCTGTAAATGTCCAAGCACAGTTTCTCTCATATCAGCATTACAACCTGCAGTTTTTAAATCTTTCAATATTTTATTTGCAATTCCTCCTAATTTTAGGTTTGCATTCCCAATTTCTTCATTTTTTTGAGATAAAACATCACCGTCCATAGGTTTAGCGCCTTCAGCAACTACAATAATTACATGTCCTTTCCCATTTTTAAAGCGTTTGTTTATAACTTTAAGTACATTATTAATATCGTATGGAATCTCAGGAATTAAGCAAATCTCTGCTCCACCTGCAATGGCAGAACTCAATGCTATCCACCCAGCATCTCTACCCATAACTTCAAGTATAATAACACGGTTGTGTGATGCCGCTGTTGTTACCAATCTATCTACTGCCTCAGTTGCTATTTGAACAGCAGTTTGATAACCGAAAGTGTAATCTGTAGCAGATAAATCGTTATCTATAGTTTTTGGAACACCAATTATATTCAATCCTTTTTCAAAAAGGACTTGAGAAATACGTTGTGAACCATCTCCGCCAATACTAATAACGGCTTCAACGCCCATGTGCTTGAGTTTGCGAATCATTTCATCTGAACGGTCAATAAATGACCAAGTACCATCATTTTCTTTAACTGGCCAAGCCAAAGGACCTCCTTTAGTTGTTGTGCCTAAAATAGTACCTCCTTGATAGTGAATTCCTGACACTCTTTTTTCAGATAATTCAATTATTTCAGTTGGTTCGCGTAATACACCATCAAATGATTGTATACTACCAACAACTTCCCAGTCTTCAGTTTGTGCAGCTCGTTTTACAATTCCTCTAATTACTGCATTTAAGCCTGGGCAATCTCCACCACCTGTTAATACTAATACTTTTTTCTTCATTATTATTTAGATATTTTCTTCGTTTTTAACTAGTTGATTGTTATTTTTAATCTCCAAAGCTAATTCCTATGCCTTTGGCAGTGTGAATTAAATTATGTGATAAATCAACTTTATTATATTTATTAATTACTTTTTTTAAATTGATGTGAGAAACGTCAGAATTTTTATGAATGGCCATAGTCCCAAATTTTTTATCTAATGCTAATTCAACAGATTTAACACCAAGTTGAGTGGCTAAAATTCGATCAAAAGCAATAGGTGTACCACCACGCTGTAAATGGCCCAAAATAGTTTCTCTAATATCAGCTTCAAAATTTAAATCTCTTAATTTAGAGGCAATTTCACGGGCTATATTCCCTTTAATAATTTCACCATTTTCATTTTTGAAGTAAGCGCCTTCTGCAACTACAATATTTGCAAAACCACGACCTTCAGCTGTGTATCTTGATTTTAATTTTTCAACAACTTTATCTATGTTAAATTGTATTTCAGGAATTAAACAAACATCAGCTCCTCCAGCAATGGCAGAACTCAAAGCAATCCAACCTGCATCTCGTCCCATAACTTCTAAAATTAAAACACGATTATGTGAATTTGCAGTTGTTACAAGCTTATCAATAGCTTCAGTAGCAACTTGTGCTGCAGTTTGAAACCCAAAAGAATAATCTGTAATAGCTAAATCGTTATTAATAGTTTTAGGTATTCCAATTATATTTACTCCTTTTTCATACAATTTAAGTGAAATTTTATGAGATTCGTTTCCTCCAATATGAATTAAAGCATCAAAACCTAAAACTTTAAGATTGTAAATTAGTTTATCTGTATAATCTATTTTTTTTATAGTTCCGTCTTCCTGTAATACAGGGTAGTTAAATGGGTTTCGTCTATTATTTGTGGTTAAAATGGTTCCTCCTAATGTTTGAATGTCTTCAACTTTTTCTTGGGTTAGTGGCATTAATTCTAAAGGCTCAGATAATATGCCGTCAAAACCATTAATGCTCCCAATAACTTCCCAATTAGATTCTAGATGTGTTCTTTTAACAATGGCTCTAATTACCGCATTCATTCCTGGACAGTCTCCACCGCTATTTACAATTAAAATTCTTTGCTTCATTATTTTTTCCCAATTTTAAGGGATTGTTTTTTTAGTAAAATTTAGTCTTGTTACACTAGTTAGTAACGTTAGTAAAAGTTTGTAAAATTAAAGAAACATTAAATAAGTAACAATGATTTTAATCATTGTTATTTATATAAATATAGTTGCTTAAATTTAAATGAAGGAATAATGCACTATATTAATTTGGATTTACTAATATTGATACTTCAAAAAAACAACTTAAAACTCATGGAAAAGTCTAAAAATATAGTACTTATTGTTGTTGCTTTTTTTTCAATCTATGTGATTTGGGGTTCTACTTATTTATTAAATAAAATTGCTGTTACTGAATTGCCACCTTTTATGTTAGCTTCAATACGCTTTACAATAGCAGGTATTTTAATTTTTATAATTGCAAAAATCATTGGTTTTTCACTTAAAATAACATTAAAGCAGTTTGTGAATACTATGGTTGCAGGATTCTTATTTTTAACTTTTGGTAACGGAGTAATTGTTTGGGCTTTAAAATATGTTGATAGTGGCTTTGCTGCGCTTGAAATTTCTGCACAACCCTTGGTGGTTTTATTATTAATGCGATTTTTTGATGGTAAAAAAATTAAACTAATGTCTGTAGTTGGTGTTGTACTTGGAGTTATAGGAATTTATTTATTAGTAAGTCAAAAAGAAATTATTACACAAGAAGGAACTATGTTGGGAATTATTATGATTTTTACTTGTATGCTAAGTTGGGGATATGGCAGTTTATTTGTTGCAAAAGCAAATTTACCAGAAAACTTTTTTGTAAACACAGGTTACCAAATGTTTACTGGAGGTATTATGTTATTACTATCTAGTTTATTATTTGGTGAAACATGGATTTATCCTACAGAGTGGAGTCAACCAGTTCAACTATCTATGGTGTTATTAATTATATTTGGAAGCATTGTTGCATTTACATCATTTAACTATTTGTTAAAATCTGTCTCACCAGAAAAAGTAGCAACTTCAACATATGTAAACCCAATTATTGCTATGGCTTTAGGTTGGTATTTTTTAAATGAACAAATTACAACACAATCTATTATTGCAGCTGTAATTCTTTTAACTGGAGTTTATTTTATAAACACGAAGCGAAAATTAGTAATTTATTCAAGGTTTAGAAAGTAACGAAATGATAGGAATTATAAAATTTAAAAACTCAACACTTACAAAAAAAACTATTTAAAACTTGGTAATTAAGTTAAAGTAACTCATTTCTTCTTAAGAGTTTATTTTGTGCACATAACAGGAGTCGAACCTGCACGTCCTTACGGACACGAGCCCCTCAAGCCCGCGCGTCTACCAATTCCGCCACATGTGCTATAGAAATATATATTAGAAACAAAAAAAGTTAAGCATTAAGCTCAACTTTTTTTTGTGACCGGGCTGGGGCTCGAACCCAGGACCACCTCCTTAAAAGGGAGGTGCTCTACCAACTGAGCTACCAGGTCAATTCTCCTTTTCCGCAATTGCGAGTGCAAATATACTATCAATATTTAAAAAAACAAGTTTTTTTATGTTGTTTTTTAAACGATATTTGTTTTATAAATGTAAATTAAAGAAAATTCAATCATGAAAATTGTTTTATTAGGCTATATGGCAAGTGGAAAATCAGCGATAGGAGTTGTTTTAGCAAATAAATTAGGAATTCAATTTACTGATTTAGATTGTTTTATAGAAGAAAAAGAGCAATTGACAATTGCTGAAATTTTCAAATTAAAAGGTGAAATTTATTTTAGAAAAATAGAAGGTGAATATTTGCATGAATTATTAAAATTAGAGGATGATTGCATTATTTCTTTAGGTGGAGGAACTCCATGTTATGGAAATAACATAAAACTTATAGAAAAGAACTCAAAATCATTTTATTTAAATGCATCAATAGTAACCATATATAATCGTTTAAAAAATGAGACTTCTCAAAGGCCATTAGTTGCTGCTATTGGGAAAGAAAATTTGAAAGAATATATTGCAAAACATTTATTTGAGCGTAATCCATTTTATGAAAAAGCAAATCATACCATTTTTGTAAATGAAAAAACTATTTTAGAAATTACAAATGAGCTTCTAGAATTACTCTAAAATTGCATAAGAATTTTTAGACTCAAAAACTATTGAAACGTGCTCATGCATTGAAGTTGATAATGAAATTCCTTTATAATCAGCCTTTACAGGGTACTTTTTATGATTTCTATTTACAAGTACTGCAGTAGTAAATTGTTTTAAAGGAACTTCTAAAAAATGTTTAATTCCGTAAATAAGTGTTGTCCCAGAGTTTAAAACGTCATCAACTAAAACTAACGATTTGTTTTTGTATTCTGAAGGATTCAAGCTAGTTGAAATTGGATTCAAAGGCTTTTTTTTATCTATAAAAACTTCACATAAAATAACTTTTAATTCTGAAATTTCATTTAGAAGTTTCATTATTTTTTGAGCAAAAATAAAACCATTACCATTAATGCCTGCAATTATAATTGATGTTTCATTACAATTATCTTCATAAATTTGATACGCAATTCGCCTTGTTTTATGTTGTATTTGCTCGTTGGTTAAAATAATAGAATGTCCCATTTAAAATTATTTTTTTTCAAAGATAAAAAACAATTCTCTACCAAATCTTGGTTTTATAGAATTATGGCAGTTTTCTAATGTTTTAATATTAAAATAATTAGAAAATAATTGGAAATATTCTTCTAAACAACCGCCAAAAGGCGGGCCTTCATTGGCTAATTCAAAATTGAATAATAAACCAATTAATTTGCCTTTATCATTTAATAATGAAGACATTTTTTTAGCATATGCTTGGCGTAGAGTTGGTTGTAATGCGCAAAAAAAAGTTTGTTCAATAATTAAATCATACTTTTTTGAATGATTAAAAAAATTATCTTGAATTAACTGCTTTTCAGGAAATGAAGATATTCTCTTTTTTAGGTTTTCTAGCGGTTGTTTTGCAATATCAATAACATCAATATTACTAAACCCTAATTTATATAAATACTCAGCTTCATATGAATTTCCTGCACCTGGAATAAGAATTTTTAGATCTTTATTAGCTAATTGATTAATGTATTCCTTTAGAGGTGTAGAAGCAGTTCCAATATCCCAGCCTGTGTTGTTTTCAATATATTTTTGTTCCCAATAAGTTTTGTCCAAATTAGTTTTCATTAATTGTTGTCAGTTTGGTAGTCCTCTAATTCTCTTCTGTCTTTTTTTGTTGGCCTGCCTTCACCTTTTTTTCTATAGTAATCTTTAGAGTATTTTAATAATTCTAACTTTTCAAATTCTTCAGAAGGAGTGATGTCTTTTCGGTATAAATCAACCAATTTAGCACCAACACGATTTACAGGTATATCTAGTACTTCAATTTGGTAATTAATTTGATTTTTACGAATTGTTATTTTTTCATTATTAAATACTGTTTTTGAGGGTTTTACAGTATCTCCATTCATTTTTATATGACCCTTTCTACATGCTTCAGTTGCAATATTTCTAGTTTTATAATACCTCACACACCATAAGTATTTATCAATTCTCATATAATTACGTTAAATTTTGATAATTCTCTTTTGTCAAAGGTATGAAAATAGTATCTTGCGCAACTAAAAATTAGACTGAATGAAATTTAAAAATTTATTTTTTATACTAGCCATTGGAATTGTATATTTTTCTTGTAAAAATGATAGTGATGATGTTATAGATTTTGATGCAGCAGCTCAATCAATTATAGATGATGAGGCTTTAGTTGAATATTTGCAAACTCATTATTTAAATGAAGATGGTGGTATTTGGACAATCACGGATGGTGAAAGCCCATTAATGGATGATGAAAGATTAGAAATTCAAAATATTACAGAAAATGAAGTAGATTATAAGCTATATTATTTAACTGAATCTAAAGGAGTTGAAGAATTAAAATCGCCTTCAAGAGCTGATTCTGTTTTAACAACTTATACAGGTATGTTATTGGATAGTACTGTTTTTGATTCTAGATCTACTTTAATATGGTTTTCACTTACAGGAGTCATAAATGGTTGGAGTTACGGGTTTACAAATTTTAAAGGTGGAGATAAAGTAATAAATGAAGATGAATCTTTTGAATATACAAACTCAGGAAAGGGAATTTTATTTATACCTTCGGGATTAGCGTATGGTAATATCGGTCAAAGTTTTATTCCTCCAAATGCTCCGTTAATTTTTCAAATGACATTAAATGAAGTAAATGAATCAGATGATGATAATGACGGTGTTTTATCCATTCTTGAAGATGTAGATGGTGATGGCGATGTTAGAAATGATGATACTGATGGAGATTTAATTCCTAATTATTTAGATATTGATGATGATGGAGATGGTATTTTTACAAAAGATGAAGATGCAAATAACGATGGGGATTTAAGTAATGATGATGATGATAGTGATGGTATTCCAAATTATTTAGACGCAGATAATTAAACTATTTATTTTTTAAAATATGAATAAAAAACTCGGAGCTTTTAAACTCCGAGTTTTTTATTTAACTTCTTCTTTTTCTTGTAGTAGAATTTTTATTACTTACTCTTTTTGCAGTACTTTTTCTTGCTTTAATAGTAGTCGGTTTTTTTCTATTTACTGTTTTAGTTGTCTTCTTAGAAGTAACAGGTCTTTTATTGGTAACTGTTCTGTTACTTACTGTTTTATTTCTGTTCTTAGAAGCTACAGGTCTTTTATTGGTAACTGTTCTTCTTTTTTCTTGAACTCTTACAGGTTTTCGCTCATTTATGTTACTTTTTTTATTAATTGTTTTATTTGTATTTCTTCTGGTTGAACTATTTGTTAAGTATTCACGAGTATTTTTAGTTTTTCTATTGTTATACGTTTTATAATTTCTATCCGCACGAACAATTTTATCACTTTTTCTTTTCGGAATATTTTGAGTAGCAATTCGTTGTCTTGTATTATGGTTTGAACGTTTATTGTTTTTAGTATAATATTTATTTCTTGAATGATCTTTGTAATATGTGTATCTATTTGGCTTATAGTAGTTTCTGTAAGGCTTGTAACTTACAACTCTATATTCAAAATAAGGTCTAGCAAAGTAGTTATGGTAAGGATGATACACATAATTACGATTGTAAGTATTAATATATCCAGAGCAATAAGAATAGTTTCCGTAATAATCATAATGAACATTTAAGCGACCTAATCTTGCTAATTTTCCATATTGATAATTAAGGTTTATGTTTCCAATCCTATCAACTCTACCATAATAGTCATAATAAATTTGAATGTTTTCAATTTGAATAATTGCACCGTAACTATCATATTGAACATAAGCATCATAATTGTAACCAGAATTATAGCTAATGTTAATATTGTTGCTTCTATAGCCAACATTTATACCATTTCGTTGATTTAAATAAAAATCAAATTCTCCATTTTGAAAAACTGAAAATGTGACACCTCGTTCAACAAACGTGAATGAATTTCCATAATCAATATAATAAGGATTATATGTAGAAGTAGTTGTAGTAGCAAATGATGTTAAGCTTACAAATACTATTGTTGCGAATATTAATATCTTGTTTTTCATAATAAAGGATTTTAAAGGTTCATACTATTATTTGTGCTAGCATTGTACAAACTCTTAAATACAAACAACGTGCCAAAAAACAAAAACAATTATAAGTTACTGATAATCAGAATTATAAAATAATTTTATTTAAAAAGTAGAATTTTATGCAATTAACATATTCAAATAATTATTTTTGTATCAATCAACTATTTTAATTTTTTTAAAAGTATTAACTACATAAACGTCATATTGCCAATTCCTTTGCAAAAGTTATTTACGTATAAAATAACTGAAGCTGAAGCCGTTTTTCTACGAAAAGGAATGCGTGTAGCTGTTGAATTTGGAAAATCTAAAATTTATACAGCATTAGTTTTTAAAATTCATAATGAAGCTCCTATAGGTTATGAAGCAAAAGAAATTCATCAAATATTAGATGAATCACCTATTGTTAATGAACTTCAATTAAAACATTGGGAATGGATTTCAGCATATTATATGTGCTCATTGGGTGAAGTTTATAGAGCAGCATTACCCTCGGCATTTTTGTTAGAAAGCGAAACAGAAATTGAGCTAGTTCAAAATTTTTCAAATGAAGAACAACTTTCAGACGAGGAATTTTTAATTTTTGAAGCATTACAGCATCAAGCAAGACTTTCAATTTCTCAAATTATAAACGTTTTAGGCAAAAAATCAATTTTTCCAATTATAAAAAAATTATTGGAAAAGAATGTCATTATTGTAAGAGAACAGATTTACGAACAATACAAACCTAAATTAATAAAATACGTTAGGTTAAAAGAAGCTTGGAGTGCAAATGAAAAACTGTCAGTATTGATAGAAACTTTGAGCAGAGCAAAAAAACAACGCGATGTAGTTTTAACGTATTTTCAATTAAACGCGCTTAAAAAACCTATAAAAGTTACAAAACTAATTGAAGCTTCAAACGCTTCAAATGCTGTTGTAAAATCTTTAGTTGATAAAGAAATTTTTGAATTTTATTTTATTCAAACAGACCGTATTAATTTTGATGGAAATTCTTCAGAATTAAAAAAATTAACTGAACATCAGGAAGTTGCTTATGAAAGCATTAAAACTTCTTTTGAAACAAAACAAACAACTTTACTAAAAGGAATTACAAGCAGTGGTAAAACTGAAATTTATGTAAAACTAATTAAGGAAGTGCTTAAATCTAAAAAACAAGTACTTTATTTATTACCAGAAATTGCATTAACAACCCAATTAATAGAAAGACTACAATATTATTTTGGTGAATATTTATCGGTATTTCATTCAAAATATTCAATGAATGAACGTGTTGAAGTTTGGAATAATGTATTAGAAAATAAAGAAAAAGCTCAGCTAATATTAGGTGCGCGTTCGTCTATGTTTTTACCGTTTTCAAACTTAGGTTTAATAATTGTTGATGAAGAACATGAACCGTCATTTAAGCAATACGATCCTGCTCCAAGATATCATGCACGTGATGCAACCATTGTTTTGGCAAATAAACACAAGGCAAAAGTTTTGTTAGGTTCAGCAACACCTTCAATTGAAACTTATTACAATGCATTGCAAGGTAAATATGGTTTTGTTGAATTAAACAGAAGATATGGAGATGTGCTTTTGCCTGAAATTGAATTGGTTAATATCAAAGAAAAACATCGAAAAAAAAGAATGAAAGGTCATTTCTCAGACCGATTATTAGAAATGATTACTGACGCTTTAGAACTTAAAGAACAAGTTATTTTATTTCAAAATAGGAGAGGATATGCACCATTAATAGAATGCGAAACCTGTGGCGTTTCACCTCAATGCCCACAATGCGATGTTAGTTTAACATTTCATAGTTATAGAAAAGAATTACGCTGTCACTATTGTGGTTATCATCAGGCAATGTTGCATAATTGTGGAGCTTGTGGAAGTGAAAAATTAAACTCAAAAGGTTTTGGAACTGAACAAATTGAAATAGAATTAAATGAACTTTTTCCCAATGCCAAAATTGGGCGAATGGATTTAGATACTACGCGAGGAAAATACGGATATCAAAAAATAATTGGAAAGTTTGAAGCACAAGAAATAGATATTTTGGTTGGTACACAAATGCTATCAAAAGGATTAGATTTTGCAAATGTATCTTTAGTTGGAATTATGAATTCAGATAATATGTTAAATTTTCCAGATTTTAGAGCTCATGAACGAAGCTATCAATTAATGGTACAAGTTTCAGGTAGAGCAGGGCGTGTAAAAAAAAGAGGAAAAGTAGCTATTCAAACGTTTAATCCGTACCATCAAATATTGCAACAAGTTTCAACTACAAATTATCAGGAAATGTATAAAGAGCAACTAGATGATCGGTGGCAATATCAATATCCGCCATTTTATAGGTTAATTAAAATAACGATTCGTCATAAAGATTTTAACAGAGTTGAAGGTGGTGCTATTTGGTTAGGAAAATCATTAACTGCTATTTTTAAAGAAAATGTGTTAGGACCATCTACACCATCAATATCAAAAATTAGAAACTACTATATTAGAACATTAATTTTGAAAATTCCACAGAAACAATCATTGGCTGCTACAAAAAATAACATTTTACGAGTAAAAAATTCATTTCAGTCAATTAAAGACTTTCGTTCAATAAAATTTAATATTGATGTGGATAATTATTAATTTAAAAGTTTAGTTCAAAAATAAAATTAAGAGCTATTCAATGGTTGTTTTAACCCTTTTATCCCCCTCAAAATAACTTTTAATATTACTTGTCAATTAAGGAAATAACAGTATATTTGCACCCTTAAAAGTAAAAACTTAAATTTTTAATTATGAATCATTACGAAACTGTTTTCATTTTGAATCCCGTTTTATCTGAAGTTCAGATAAAGGAAGCAGTACAGAAGTTTAACGACTATCTTGTTTCTAAAGGTGCCGAAATGATATCAAAAGAAGATTGGGGGCTAAAAAAATTAGCTTATGCAATCCAAAACAAAAAAAGTGGGTTTTACCACTTGTTAGAGTACAAAGTTAGTGGAGAAGCAATTACTCCATTTGAACTTGAATTTAGAAGAGATGATAGCGTTATGCGTTATTTAACTGTAAAGTTAGATAAACATGCTATTGCTTGGGCTGAAAAAAGAAGACTAAGAAATAACGCATCTAAAAAATAAGCTATGTCTATAGAACAACAAGCAAAAGGAGGAAAACAAGGTGAGGTTCGTTACCTAACACCACTGGACATTGACACAAAACAAGTTGTAAAATACTGTCGTTTTAAAAAGAACAATATTAAGTATATTGATTATAAGGATGCAAAATTCTTATTATACTTGGTTAATGAGCAAGGTAAAATTTTACCTCGTCGTTTAACAGGAACTTCATTAAAATATCAACGTAAAGTATCTGTAGCTATTAAAAGAGCACGTCATTTGGCTTTAATGCCTTATGTAGCAGATATGTTAAAATAAATAGACAGGAATTATGGAAATTATATTAAAACAAGACGTTGAAAACTTAGGTTTTAAAGATGATATTGTAGCTGTAAAGAATGGTTATGGACGTAATCATTTAATTCCTCAAGGGGTTGCAGTATTAGCAACT
>NZ_WTAR01000009.1 GCF_013139515.1 Lutibacter sp. | reverse complement strand
ATCAGCATGGTAAAAAGGTTTTACATTTATATTGTCATTAGTATTCCAAATGAGAGTTTTATTGTAATCAGCACCTTTTAAATCGACTTGTATTTTTTGTTTCCATTGTTTAGATGAAAGACCTTCAAACTCATTAAATAAAGTTTTATTCATTATGTTTTGTTTTAAGGCTATCTTCATATTCTATAATAAAAATTTCTTCATTTTCTCTCTTCATATAATATTCTTCTCGAGCAAATTTCTCTATCCCTTCTTCTGTACTTAATTTTTTAATTTCTTTATTGTCTTTGTTAATTTCTTTTATGTAATATTCTTTTTCAGCTTCAAGGTCATCAATGTCATTATTTAATTCTCTATGAATGAGGTAAGAATTACTATCTAAAAACAACATCCAAATTGCATATAGAATAAAAATGATTATAAATACATTTTTGAGTGGCTTTAAGAACTTGCTTTTTAACATTTATAATCTTTCGTTAATAATTGTTCTTACGATATCTACAGCAACAGTATTATATTTATTATTTGGAATAATAATATCTGCATACTCCTTCATAGGCTCAATAAATTGTTGATGCATTGGTTTTAATGTGTTTTGATATCGTGAAAGTACTTCATCGAGATCTCTACCACGCTCTGCTATATCTCGTTTTAAACGACGAATAAGACGCTCATCACTATCAGCATGAACAAATATTTTGATATCAAACAAGTCTCTTAATTCCGGATTTGTTAGAATTAAAATCCCTTCAACAATCATAACTTTTCTAGGATGTGTTAGAACAGTATCCTTTGTTCTATTATGTTGAACAAATGAATATACAGGTTGTTGAACAGGCTTTTTATTTTTTAATTCTTTTAAGTGCTCAGTTAGTAAATCGAAATCAATAGATCTTGGATGGTCAAAATTAATTTTAATACGCTCTTCATAACTTAAGTTGGAGGTGTCTTTATAATAAGAATCTTGAGAAATGACACCAACTTCTCCTTGAGGAAGTTCATTTAAAATTTGATTTACAACTGTTGTTTTACCACAACCAGTTCCACCAGCAATTCCAATAATAAGCATGAATATCTGTTTATATTTAATTAATACAAATTTAAGATTATTTCTTCGGAATAAGTTTAACTATGCCAACATTTTCAACGCCAACATAAATATAACCGTCAGGGCCTTGATTAATACACCTTATACGACCTAAATCATCTAATAAACGTTCTTCTTTTATGACTTTATCATTTTCAATAACACATTTGTTTAAATAATTAAACTTTAGTGACCCAATCAATAAATTTCCATTCCAATCAGGATACGTATCGCTTGTGATAAATTCCATGCCACTAGGAGCGATAGATGGATCCCAGTAGTGAAGGGGTTGTTCCATTCCTGGTAAAGATGTGTTCTTAGTAATTTTCGTGCCTATATAATTAATACCATAGGTTATTTTTGGCCAACCATAATTTTTGCCTGCTTTAATAATGTTAATTTCATCTCCACCTTTTGGGCCATGTTCATGAGTCCAAATTTCTCCTGTAACTGGATGTTTAACCATGCCTTGAGGGTTTCTATGACCATAGGAATAAATAGCTTTTTTAGCATTAGGTATATTTACAAATGGGTTGTCTAATGGGATAGAACCATCATCATGTAGACGGTAAACTTTCCCACAATCACGAGTTATATCTTGAGGATTTGTGTCTCTGTCTCCTCGTTCACCAATTGAGAAATATATAAAGCCTTCGTTATCAAAAGTTATTCTTGAACCAAAATGTTGACCTTTTGTTGAGTTTGGAGACGCTTTGTAAAGTAGTTCCTTTTCAATAAGTGAATTATTCTTAATTTTTGCTCTCATTAAAGCTGTATTACCTCCTTTTTCACTTCCTTCTGGAGACGCATAAGTGAAATAAATCCATCCGTTTTCTTTATAATTTGGATGCAATTTAATATCCATTAAACCACCTTGTCCTCTAACATAAATTTCTGGAAGATTAGTGATTTCAGTTTTAATATTATTGCTAAAATGAATAAGCTTCCCATCTCTTTCTGTAATCAGGATTGAACCGTCTGGTAGGAAAACAAATCCCCAAGGAATATCTAAATCTGGGATAATAATTTCATAAGTATGATTTGAGTTTATCGGGTTTTTATCTTGGGCGCAAGTACAAAAACTTAATAAGAAGATGGTATAGAAAAGAGGTGCTTTAAAACTCATATTTAAATTTTAATAAAGAAGTTACAATTTACAGATATTTATTGTTTGTTTATAAAGAAAAACTATATATTTGCACCTTTATTTTCGGGGTGTACCACGCTTAAGGCGTGGCAGGACGTAGCCCGGTTATCGCGCCACGTTTGGGACGTGGAGGCCGCAGGTTCGAATCCTGCCACCCCGACATTTTAGAGTTACGGGCTCGTAGCTCAGCTGGATAGAGCACCTCCCTTCTAAGGAGGCGGTCAAAGGTTCGAATCCTTTCGGGCTCACAAAAGTCCTTTATAATCACTGATTATAGAGGATTTTTGATTTTGTAGCAATATTAATTGCTAATCTTTTCTATCTTTTTTATTAAAGGTTTCTATTTCGGTTTCAAAAAAAAAGAGAATATAAAATATTATATCGTAAAAGGATTAGTTGGAAAATTACCCTATTCTTGTGAGAGCAAAAGAAACTTTAGAGTTAATTCAGGAAATAAAGGGGGTGAAAATATGTTATATTAAAACATTTCACCACCTTCATTATTATAGTTTCCTTGTGATCTTTCTCTTTTTTTCTTTTGATTAAATCGATAGGTGAAATTTAGTAAAATTTGTCGTTCTCTATATCTAAATTCACTTTGTGAAATGGTATTTTCTGTAAAAGTAGTTGATTCATGTTTTCGAGAATTTAATAAATCACTAACATTTAAAGAAATTGTTCCTTTCTCTTTCAATATATCTTTGCTAAAAGATAGGTTAACACTTATCATAGCTTCTCGTTCAGATAGTGCAGTTTTAGAAGGCCCTCTGTACATTGCTCTTGTTTGCCAATCAATTTTACCAGGTAGGGTAATGCGTGAATTGAAACGAGTAAACCAACTTGTATTATTTGAATTATAGCTAGTTTCATTAAATTCACCAATAGTTTCATATTTATAAAAATTAAAACTATTTGATATTTTCCACCATTTAAAAGGAGTGTAATTGGCTGTAAATTCAAAACCATATCTATCTTGAGTACTTAAATTAATAGGACTTCTAATAATAACAAGTGTTAAATCAGGGTTTAGTTCTGGGTCTGTATCAGGATTATTAGCATCAAACAAAATAGTATTACCATTGCTATCTCTATATTCTTCAGTTTGTACCATTTCAATATTATTTATGGAATGTTGGTAATATACTGAAGAGTTTACTGTAAACTTATTCCATTTTTTTAAATAACTTAAATCAAATGAATTTGTGTATGTTGGGTCTAAATTTATATTCCCAGTTCGTATATATGTTTCACTTATTTGTGATTCAAAAGGATGTAAAAAATAATGATGTGGACGTCTTATTCTTTTGCTATAGCCTAATGTAACACTCTCTGAATCACTAAATTCTAATCCTAAATTTATGGTTGGAAAAAATTCAGAAAACTTTTTATTAAAATCTTCATTAGTTTCAGAAAAATGAATCTTCCTGTCAGTAGCTTCCATTCTTAAACCAAATAAATATGAAAACTTATTTATTTTGTGACCATACTGCGTATAGAGAGAATAAATATTTTGTTCAAAATTTAAGACGTTTGAGAAATTTATATTATTTATATATTGGCCTTCATCAAAATCTTCAACTAAATAATCTACAGTTAATTTGTTTAAATCGGTTTTAAAACCAAACTCAAATTGAGCATCTTCATTTATTGGATATACATAATCTCCTTTAAATAAAATATCTTTTGACTTTTCATCTGTTGTATTCCTTTCAGGGGAGTTTTCAATAAAAATTGGAAATAATTCTGAATCAGTAATTATTGCATTACCATTCTCAGTGGTCTCACCATATTGAAAATCTAACATTAATTTATGACCTTCTTTTTTAAAATCTTGTGTAAAATTTAAAGAGTATTCAAGGGTTTTATCTTTTTCTTTTTCTCTTTCAATACGTTCACTTGTGTACGTTAAAATTTCATTGGCATCAAGTTCATCAATAAGATTTGTAGATAAGTCGGTTCCATTAGAAGTGTTGTATAAAATAGTTCCTATAATAGAACTTTTGTCTGATATATAATATTCTATACCAAACCGTGTGTTAAAACTATTTTTTTCTCTTTCATAATCTATAGCTTCATTTCTATAAGTTGGAGTGAAAGCTGAAGGGGTTAAATTTAGAACGCTGTTAGATGAACTTCCTGGTGCATTTCTATAATAATACCCAGTTGAAGTAAAGAAATTTAATTTTTTTGAACGGAAATTTAAATTAGTTGAACCACCAAAATAATCTGGATTTCCAGCAGTAGTTGTTATTGAGCCGTTAAAACCTAAAGCTTTTCCTTTTCGTAGTATAATGTTTAATATTCCTGCTGTACCTTCAGCATCATAACGAGCTGATGGACTTGTAATTACTTCTACTTTTTCAATAGCATCAGCAGGAAGCTGTCGTAAAGCTTCAGTACTACTTAAGCCAACTAAACCAGAAGGTTTTCCGTTTACTAAAATTCGTACATTTTCATTACCTCGTAAACTTACATTCCCTTCAACACCAACGGTTACAGAAGGAACATTGTCTAAAACGTCAGATGCTGAACCGCCTTTTACAGTCATATCTTTACCAACATTGTAAATTTTCTTATCTAAACGTATTTCAACAGTACTTTTCTCAGCAATAATTTCAATTTCATTTAAGGCTTCAGCATTTATTTGTAAAAAAATGTTCCCTAAATTTGTATTGGAATTAATTACTTTATTTTTAATTGTCTTTGTTTTGAACGAAATAAATTCAATAGAAATGTTATAAGTTCCTTTGGTTACTTCAATTTCAAATTCTCCTTTTTCGTTTGTAATTCCACCAGTAATTTTTTTCCCATTTGAAGGCGTACATATAATGGTAGCATATTCTAAATTTTGCTTAGTTTCGGTATCAATTATTTTACCTGAAACCAATACTTGATTAATACTATTGCTTCTTTGTTGAGCAATAGTATTTATTGATGTAATTATACAAAAAATGAAAACTGTAATTTTAGTCATTAACAATAATTTAAAAATTGAATTTAAGTTAGCAAATATAATTATTGTAGAAATTATATTGTGTTAATGAGTGTTAACAGTTGATGTAAATTTTGCTTTCTTATAAAATAGTTTTGATAAGTTCTGGCGGGCGTCCAATAACAGCTTTTCCATTATTTATAACAATTGGGCGTTCAATTAATTTTGGATTTTCAACCATTGCATTTATAATTTCAGAATCAGACAGCGTTTTGCCTTTATAATTTTCTTTCCAAATAGCTTCATTTTTACGAACTAACTCTAAAGGAGTTATTCCTAGCAGTTTTATAATTTCTAATAATTCTTCTTTTGAAGTTGGTGTTTCTAAATAATTAACAACTTCAAAATTAAATTTTGAATCTTCTAAAATTGCTAAACCTTGTCGGCTTTTGCTACAACGTGGATTGTGATATATTTTCATGAATTAACTTTTGTATAAAAATAAAAAGGAAAGCTTAGTAATTAGGTTTAATATTTTTTTCAGTATCAAAATCAATTCTTCTATCTTTTTTACTTTGATTGAATCTGTATGTAAATGATAAAATAATTGTTCTGTATTTATTTTCAATTAAACTTTTTGAAAAGTAGTTTGTGTCAAAACGGTCTCTATCTGTTACTCTAGATTTAAAAACATCATCTACAGTTAAGCTAATTGTAGCATCTTTGTTAAACAAATCTTTATTAATTGCAGCGCTAGCAAATGTATATGCTTTTCTGGTAGAAAATGGGCCTTTAGAGTCTGTGTAATGTTTTGTATTTATTTGAATATTAAAAAGAGTTGGTATTTTAAGTTGTGCTTGCACACTGAAATTACCTTCTACAATTTCATTATTAAAATCTAAAAGAATAGGTTCATTATTGGTATTAATAGATTCATATGTACCAGTTTGTGCAAAATTATAAAGTATTGCGTAGGCAGTTATATTTAAATTTTTAAACGCTTTAAATGATGTTGTAAAGTCTATTCCATATTGGTCTACTTTTCCAATGTTTCTTGGAGTTGTAATTATTTTTGGTGCGCCATTAATAGTTTCACCAGTTTCAAAAGTTACAAGTTGTGAATAATCATTATATCTTCTAAAAAATAGGGAAGAAGACAACGTGATTTTTTCTTTTGAAAACACATATGATAAGTTTGATAAATCATAATAAATGGGGTCGATATTTTCATTACCAATATAAGATGATGTTTCACTTATTTTTTCTTCAAAAGGCTGTAAATCATGCGGTGTTGGTCTGCTAATCCCTTTTCTATAACTTACACTTAGGCTACTTGAATTGTTTAAGGAGTAATCTATTGATAATGAGGGAAATACATCGTTGTATTTTTTAAGTTGTATGGTGTTTGAATTAACATAATCAATAGTTGCTTCAACAAACTCAGCTCTTAAACCAACATTAAAATACAATTTTTCACCTTCCATTTCATAATCAATAAATCCTTGATGCACATTTTCAGAATAATTAATATCTGTATTAGTTAAGCTTTCCGTATTTATGAAAGGGACATTACCAAATTCACCATTATAACCAATGGCATAATTACTGTTTTTACTTAATGGGCTCTCAAAATTAAGATCAAAAATAGTATTTGTTAAATTTACAGATTCTGTATAATCTTCGTTAGTAAAATTAGGGTTAGAGTTAGTTACTTTGTTATTTTTTCTTTCTTCATCATTTGTGTAAATTACATAAGAAGTTATTTTTCTCCCTTCTTTTTTGAAATTGTGTTCAAATTCAGTAATAACTTCTATAATTTCATTTGTAAAATCACCTAAATAATTACGTTCGTTTGAAGATGTTTCAATGTGAGAAGTATCTAAAAAGTTAGTATTTGTTAAGCTACTAGTATCATAATTTAAATTTGAATAATTTAAACTAGTTGTTAATGTGGTGTTTTTCGAAATGTAAAAATCTGACCCAATAGTACTTACAAAAGTAGTTCGCTTGTTGTTAAAATCACTTTCTTCATTTAAAAATGAAGTAGAAACACCATTGTTAAAATATTCATTTTTATAGCTTGCTGTTGTAATAGGGTTACTATGGCTATAAGAAGTATTTGTGAAAAAATTTACAGTCTTTGATTTATGATTAAGTGTTAGCAAACCACCATAATAATCTTTAACACCACCTGAAGTTGTTATTGAAGCATTTAAACCTTCATCTTTACCTTTTTTAAGGGTAATATTAATTATTCCTGTAGTAGAAGCTTTATATTTTGCTCCAGGATTAGTTATAACTTCCACTTTTTCAATAGAACCTGCGGGTAAGGATTTTATAGCTTCAGCTTTAGTTAATGTTGATGTTTTTCCATTAATCATAACCGTTGCTTTTTGACCTCTAATTGAAATTTCGCCTTCAGGACTTACTGAAACCGATGGAATGTTATTTAATAAATCTGTGACAACACCACTTGCAGCTGAAATATCTTTACCAACATTATAAATAAGTTTATTAGCTTTAAATTCTAACGTGCTTTTTTCACCTATAATCTCAATTTCATCTAAATATTCAGTATCTAATTCTAATTCAATAGTTCCAATATTTAAATCTCTTGTAATGGTAGAAATATTTAAATTTTTTGTTTGGTAAGAAAGATATTCAACGGAAGCATTATAAGTTCCTTCTTCAACGTCAATTGAAAATTTTCCTCTAGCGTTAGTAATTCCACCAAATTTTATTTGATTTAAGTCAGTACTTTTAAAAATAATTGTTGCATCCTCAATTGGTAATTGAGTAGTATTGTCAATTATTTTACCTGATATTGTATAAAGGGGATTATTTTTTTCTTGGCTAAATATAAGTGAAGGGAAAATTATAAATAGCACTAAAAATAGTCTTCTCATATAAAACGTTAATTATTAATTCGTAGCAATTTTTTTATTTAAGTTTTCTTAAAAAAAACATAAATCTTTTTCGAAGTCAAAAATACAAATTAATACGAATAAATAACATTTTATGTAAATTAATTTACTGTTTATTAAATAATTGACAATATAAATGTAATAATATTAAAAGGTAATTTTATGAGTCTTTAATAATTTAACTAGTGGAGAAGCTTTTTTATAATGTATTGCGTTAAAATTTAATTTTTTAGCGGCTTTAATATTTTCTTCATTATCATCTATAAAAAGGGCTTTTTCGGGAGTAATATTGTACCTGTTTAAAATAATGTTATAAATTTTAGGAAAAGGTTTTCTGGTTTTTTCTTGTCCAGAAACTACAACTCCATCAAAATTTTTAAAAAAAGGAAATAATTCTAAAGCTAACTCCCATTTTTCTGCGCTCCAATTTGTTAAAGCATATATTTTATAGTTTCCAGATTCTTTTAATTGATGAAATAGTTCAACATTTTCAGTTATTGAACCAGAAAACATATTTGGCCATTCATTATAAAACAACCGAATCCAATCTTCATATTGTGGAAATTCAGTAATTTTAATAGTTACAGCTTCTTCAATAGTTCTTCCACCATCTTGTTCTATATTCCAGTCGGGTGTGCAAACGGTATTTAAAAACCATTGTACTTTTTCTTCATCTCCATTAAAAACTTTTCTGTAAACATATTCAGGTTTCCAATCTACAAGAACACCTCCTAAGTCAAAAATTATAGTATCAATTTTTTGTTTCATTACAATTCGTTTGAAGTTTCGGTTTGCCCTTGTTGCATTAAATAAGCTTTTATAAAATCGTCTATTTCACCATTCATAACAGCATCAACATTGGCTGTTTCATGAGCAGTTCTAACATCTTTTACTAATTTATAAGGATGAAATACGTAATTTCTAATTTGAGACCCAAACTCAATTTTTAGTTTTCCAGCTTCAATTTCATTCCGTTTTTCACGTTGCTTTTGCAATTCAATTTCATACAATTGAGATTTTAATAATTGCATAGCTTTTGATTTATTTTCTAATTGTGAGCGTGTTTCAGAATTTTCAATTACAATTTCTGAAGGTTTATGGCGTAAACGAACTGCAGTTTCAACTTTATTTACATTTTGTCCACCAGCACCACTTGAACGCATTGTTTCCCACGTAATATCTGCCGGGTTTATATCAATTTCAATGCTATCATCAACTAACGGATATACGTAAACAGACGCAAAAGTAGTATGTCTTTTAGCATTGCTATCAAAAGGAGAAATACGAACCATACGATGTACACCATTTTCACCTTTTAAATAACCAAAAGCATATTCACCTTCAATTTCTATGGTTACAGTTTTAATACCAACAACATCACCCGCCTGAAAATTTAGTTCTTTAACTTTAAACCCTTGTTTTTCACTCCACATTAAATACATACGCATTAACATTTGAGCCCAATCACAACTTTCTGTTCCACCTGCTCCAGCAGTAATTTGAAGCACTGCACTTAAATTATCACCTTCATCAGAAAGCATATTTTTAAACTCAATATTTTCTATAAGAGTTAGTGTATTGTTATACAAATTTTCAATTTCTTCTTCAGAAACTTCGCCTTCTTCATAAAAATCAATCAGCACTAAAATTTCTTCAAAATTGTTTTTTATTTTAGAGAAATCTTCAATCCATTGTTTTTTAGACCGAAGAGCTTTCATAACAATTTCAGCTTCTTTCGGATTGTTCCAAAAATTAGGATTTACAGTTTTTTCTTCTTCGTTTGAAATTTCAATTATTTTCTTGTCAATATCAAGGTAAGTTTTTAACTTGCCAATGCGATCTTGTAATTTATTTATATGCTCGTTAGCTATCATTTATTTAATTAAGAAATACAAAAATAACCTTTCATTTTTAAACTATGCAAATAAATTTAATTAGTGACACAGTTACTAAACCAACTAAAGGAATGTTAGAAGCAATGATGAATGCTGAAGTAGGTGATGATGTTTTTAAAGCAGACCCAACAGTTAATAAATTACAAGATAAACTAGCTAAAATGTTTGGCATGGAAGCCGCTTTGTTTTTTCCTTCCGGTACTATGGCAAATCAGGCAGCTATAAAATTACATACACAGCCTGGTGATAAAATGTTTTGTGATAAATGGGCGCATGTCTATAATTTTGAAGGTGGTGGACCAGCATTTAATGCAGGTGTTACTTCATATTTGTTAGATGGAAAAAGAGGTATGTTTACCGCAAAACAGTTAAAGGAAGCAGTTTCAGGTGGAAGATCGGATATACACACACCATATTCTAGATTGGTTGCTCTTGAAAATACAACCAATAAAGGTGGTGGTGCCTGTTGGAGTTTTGAAGAAATATTGAAAGTAAAAAAAGTATGTGTTAAAAACAATTTGGCATTTCATTTAGATGGTGCTCGCTTGTTTAATGCGATAATTGCTAAAGGAGAAACACCAGAGCAATATGGTAAAGTTTTCGATACTATTTCAATTTGTTTATCAAAAGGATTGGGCGCGCCAGTTGGTTCGGTTTTATTAGGAACAAAAGAACATATGGAGAAAGCACTTAGAATTAGGAAATTATTTGGAGGCGCTATGAGACAGGTAGGTTATTTAGCAGCTGCTGGTATTTATGCTTTAGATAACCACGTTGAAAGATTGGCTATTGACCATACTAGAGCTAAGATAATTGGTACAGCACTTCAAAATTGTGAGTTGGTTAAAAATGTTGAGCCTATTGAAACTAATATTGTAATTTTTAATGTAATAGATTCAATTAATGAACAAGATTTTATTAGCCGTTTAAATGAAGCAGGTATTTTGCTTATATCAATGGGGCAAGGTAAATTACGTATGGTAACACATTTAGATTTTACTGAAGAAATGTTAGAAGTTCTAGTACACACTATTGAACATATTTAAATTTTATAGAATGATGCTTACAAAAAACGGCTTATTTATTATTTTATTAATGTTAAGTGTAACAGGGTTTTCACAATCTGAAATCGATAAAATATTAATCGAAATTTCAACAGCAACTTCAGCAAATAGAATTGAAAGTGATGTGACGACTTTGGTGAATTTTGGGACTAGACATACATTGTCTGATACAATTTCAGGAACAAGAGGTATTGGTGCTGCTCGACGTTGGATCAGTTCGTCATTTAAAAAAGTTTCTGAAGAATGTAATAATTGTTTGGAAGTTAGTTATTTAGAGGATGTGGTTAAAGCTGATGGTAAACGAATAATTAAGGATGTCAAAGTTGTAAATGTTATGGCAATTCAACGAGGTACTTTATATCCAAATCACTATGTAATTATGACAGGAGATATAGATTCTCGTGTTACTGACCCAAATGATTTTACTTCAGATTCACCAGGAGCAAATGATAATGCAACCGGGATGGCAGGAGCTATTGAGGCTTCACGAATTTTAAGTAAGTACAAGTTTCCAGTTTCAATAATTTATGTTGGATTATCTGGTGAAGAGCAAGGATTGTATGGAGGCAAAATTATGGCAAAATATGCAAAAGAACATGGTTGGAACATTATAGGAGTATTAAATAATGATATGATTGGAAATATTCAAGGAATTGATGGAGTAATAGAGAATAGCACTTTTAGAGTTTTTTCAGAAGCCATTTCTATGAAAACTACTGATAGAGAGCGTAATAGTATGCGTTATTATGGAGGTGAAGTAGATGGGACTTCACGACAATTAGCACGTTATATAGATAAAATTACTGATGCATATATGACTAATTTAGATGCAATTATGGTTTATAGGTTAGACAGGTTTGGTAGAGGAGGTCATCATAGACCTTTTAATGATGAAGGTTTTACAGGAGTTAGAATTATGGAAACTCATGAGAACTATAATAGACAACATCAAGATATTAGAGTTGAAGATAATATTGATTATGGTGATGTGTTAGCGGGTGTAAATTTTGACTATGCTGCAAAATTAACAGCTGTAAATTGTTTAACATTGGCATCGTTAGCAGCAGCACCTTTAGCACCTAAAAATGTTATGATAGCAGGAGCAGTTCAACCTTCAACAAGGTTAAAATGGGATATTCCTAGTGATGAAAATATAATTGGATATAAAATTTATTGGAGAGATACAACTTCTCCACAATGGAGTTACAGTAGATTTGTAGGCAAAATAAACGATTATACTTTAAAAAACATTGTAATTGATAATTTTTTATTTGGTGTAGCAAGTGTGAGTAAAAATGGAGCTGAAAGTTTAATTCAATTCCCTAGAAAGTTAATTCCGAATGGAATGTAAATAATAGCAGCGTTTTTCGACTTACTTTATAAATATCAAGGAATGAAAAAATCAATCTTAACGTTATTATTGTATTTTTTAGCGGTTACTAGCTTTTATTCACAATCTACTTTAACAAAAAAGTTAAAAATGTCATATAAATTAGAAATAGCAACTTTAGCAAATGGATGTTTTTGGTGTACTGAAGCAATTTTTCAACGTTTAAAAGGCGTTGAGAGTGTTGCATCAGGTTATTCAGGTGGAATTATTAAAAACCCCACATATGAAGAAATTACAACAGGTACAACTGGTCATGCTGAAGTAATTCAAATTACATTCAATCCTACAATAATTACATTTCAAGAAATTTTGGACGTATTTTTTAGTACACATAACCCAACAACTTTAAATAAGCAAGGATATGACAGGGGAACTCAGTACAGATCGGCTATTTTTTATCATTCAGAAGTACAAAAAAATACTTCAGAAGAATTTATTAAAAGTTTAAGTGAAGCTAACGTTTTTGACAACCTTATAGTTACTGAAGTTACAAAATTTGATGTTTTTTATATTGCTGAAGAATATCATCAAAATTATTATAATAACAATAAAACGAAAGGGTATTGTACAGCAGTTATAAATCCAAAACTAGATAAGTTTATAAAAAAATATGAGTCTAAATTAAAGAAACAATAAAGTAGGCACTTTAGTTGTTATCAATTAATTAAGTAGTTTTGATGAATAAAAAATACACATTATTATTGTTAAGTATTCTTTTTGATGGAATTGGAATGTTATCATTTGTAATACCAATGGTAGGTGAATTTTCTGATATTATTTGGGCACCTTTATCAGCCTTTTTAATTTACAAAATGTATAAAGGAGTTGAAGGTAAAGTAGGAAGTTTGGTAACTTTTATTGAAGAAATAGGCGTTTTTGGAACTGATTTTTTACCAACATTTACTTTAACTTGGATTTATAAATACATAATAAAAAAAGATAAAGAAGATTAATTTTCTTTAAAAAATCTTTTAAAACCCATTCTCATCAACATTTTTTTTGTGAAAAAATTCCAAAAGAAATTAAATTGTCCAAAAAAGAAGCCAACTAATGGTAATGTAAGTTGGTAAATAAAGAAAATTAAAAGAATTCTAACTGGCCAAAACAACCAAGGACTTGTAGTTTCGTAATCTAAACCAATAAATTCAGTCAAAGGTCTTGCTATCCAGGCAGCAAAAGAACCGTTAATTGAAAAAACAATTAAAATAAGTAGTACTTGAAAGTTGGAAGTTAATCCCCAGCGTTGTTTTAATTTTTCCATTTATTATAAATTCGTTGCAAAAGTACATTTATCTTTTAAACGACAAAATTTCAACTTTAAAAAAAACAGTTAAGTTTAAAATTACTTTTTCAATACACTTTTAGGAACAAATCCATCAACATTTCCACCATTTCTTAATATATCACGTACAATACTTGAACTTATAAAAGAAGTATCGGCTGATGTTAATAAAAATACAGTTTCAATATTTGATAGTTTTCTATTGGTTTGTGCAATTGCTTTTTCAAATTCAAAATCGGCTGGATTTCTTAAACCTCTAAGTATAAAATCTACATTTAATTTTTCGCAAATATCAATAGTTAACCCGGCATAAGTTTCAACTTTTATTTTTGGTTCATGGGCATAATTTTCTTTGATAAACTTTACACGATCTTCAAGTGAAAACATGTATTTTTTATCAGCATTTATACCAATTGCTATAATAATTTCATCGAACAAAGGCAATGCTCTGTTAATAATATCTACGTGCCCTAAAGTTATTGGATCAAACGATCCTGGAAAAATTGCTCTTCTCATACTTAATTGTTTAAAGCCATTTCTATGGCATTATGAAAAAGTTCTTGTAAACTTATGCCTGCTTCAGCTGCTTGTTGCGGGATTATACTTGCGTTTGTTAAACCCGGTACGGTATTCATTTCTAAAAAGTAAGGCTCGTTATGCACCAAAATAAATTCGGAACGTGTAAAACCACTTATATTTAGTAGTTGGTATATTTGGGTTGCTATTTTTTCTAGTTTTTGGTGTGTTTCATTTGAAATTTGTGCTGGTGTAATTTCTTCGCTCTTTCCTAAATATTTGGCTTCATAATCAAAAAAGTCATTTTCGGTTACAATTTCAGTCATTGGTAATACTTTAATTTTGCCCTTGTAATTTAAAACACCAACACTAATTTCAGGGCCATCTAAAAATTCTTCAATTAAAATTTGAGAATCTTCAATAAATGCTTTTTCAATGGCAGGAATAATTTCTTCCTTTGTTTTAGCTTTTGAAATTCCATAACTTGAACCTGCATTGTTTGGTTTTACAAAACACGGTAATCCTACTTTTTGAATAATTGTATCAACATTAATTTCATCGCCTTTATTTATATAGTAAGATTTTGCTGTTTTAATACCGTATTGTTTTACAACACTTAGTGTATCTCGTTTATTAAAAGTAAGTGCCATTTGGTAAAATGGTGCAGAGGTGTGTTTTAATCCAATCAAATCAAAATAAGCTAAAATTGTTCCGTCTTCACCGGGATGTCCGTGAATTGCATTAAAAACACAATCAAAAGTTATTTTATAGCCATTAATATTGGTTGAGAAATCGTGTTTATTTATAGGGTATTCAATCTTTTCATTATCAACTACTACCCACTTGTTTTTAAGTATATGAACATTGTAAGTGTTGTATACTTCTTTTGAAATATTTTGAGAAACTACGGCGCCACTTTTCAATGAAATTTCAGCTTCAGAAGAATAGCCGCCCATAATAATGGCAATATTTTTTTTCATTATAATTTTATAACTTTAAATACAAACTTACATATTTAAAGTTAAAAGTAGAAAGGATTAATTTGTAAATTTTAGATTTTTGAGTTTGCTTTTTAAATAAACAAAGCTAGATTTAAACAACAATTTTTGAATTTGTAAGTTGGTATTTATAAAGTATCTTTGCTCAAAATCAAAATAAGAAATATGAGTCTAATTCAGTTTGTGAAATCAAAAACGTTTTTAAGACAACTATTAATAGCGGTTGTTGGTTTGGTCATATTTATTTTTGCAGTTATGAAGTGGTTGAGTATTTCAACAAACCATAGTCAAAAAATAGAAGTTCCAAACTTAGAAAAAATGACTTTGATTGAAGTTGAAAAAGTATTAGAAGAATTAGATTTAAACTTTGAAGTAATAGATTCAGCAAGTTACAATCCAAAATTCCCTAATAAATCAGTAATTGATCAAGATCCAGAAGTTGGTGATTTTGTAAAAGAAAATAGAAAAATATACTTAACATTAAACCCTTCAAACTATGCAAATGTTGAAATGCCAGATTTGTATGGGAAAACTAAACGCCAAGCATATTCGCAATTATTGGCTATTGGTTTTAGAATTAATTCAAAGGAACTTTACGTTTCAGATATTGCTAAAGATGTTGTAAGAGGATTAAAATTTAACGGTAAGGATTTAAAAACAGGAGCTAAAATTCCTAAAAACTCTTTAATTACTTTAAAATTAGGTGATGGAAGAGGAAAAGGACGTTATAAACAAACTATAGTAGAATAAGATAAATGAAGGCTGAAGAAATAGAACAAGAAGAATTTTACGAGCATTTTAAATATGTTGCTCATGATGGACAAGAGCCGTTAAGAGTTGACAAATTTTTAATGAATTTTGTTGAAAATACAACAAGAAACAAAGTGCAACAAGCTGCAAAAGCTGGTAATATTTTGGTAAATGAAGTTCCTGTAAAATCAAATTACAAAGTAAAGCCAAAAGATGTAGTTAGAGTAGTTTTAGCACATCCGCCACATGAAAATTTATTGGTTGCCGAAGATATTCCTTTAGATATTTTATTTGAAGACGATCAGGTAATTGTGGTTAACAAACCTGCCGGAATGGTTGTGCATCCGGGTCATGGAAATTATAGTGGTACTTTGGTAAATGCATTAATACATCATATAGAAAATTTACCTACAAATTCTAATGAAAGACCTGGTTTGGTTCATAGAATTGATAAAGATACTAGTGGTTTATTGGTTGTTGCAAAAACTGAATTTGCAATGGCTCATTTATCTAAGCAATTTTTTAACAGAACTACTGAACGATTATATTACGCATTAGTTTGGGGAAATGTTGTTGAAGATGAAGGTAAAATTGAAGGCCATATAGGTAGAAGTTTAAAAAACAGATTGCAAATGAGCGTTTTTCCTGATGGTGAATTTGGGAAATCAGCAATTACACATTATAAAGTTATTGAACGTTTTAGCTATGTTACACTTGTACAATGTAAGTTAGAAACAGGCAGAACTCATCAAATTAGAGCGCATTTTAAGCATATTGGACATACACTTTTTAACGATGAACGTTATGGTGGTAATGATATATTAAAAGGTACAACTTTTACCAAGTATAAGCAGTTTGTAGATAATTGTTTTAAGGTGTTGCCTAGGCAAGCTTTACACGCAAAAACATTGGGGTTTGAGCATCCAACTACAAAAGAATTTTTACAATTTAATTCAGAAGTTCCTCAAGATATTGTTGAATGTTTAGAGAAATGGAGAACTTATACTGAAAATCAAAAGTACTAGTATGAAAGAAATTGATATTGAAAAGTGGGAACGAAAATCACAATTTAATTTTTTTAAAAATTACGAAGATCCTTTTTTTAATATTACAGCCAATTTAGAGGTTACAAACCTTTATAAATTTTGTAAAACACACAATTTATCCTTTTTCTTAGGAAGTTTATATACCGCAATACATTCAATTAATAAAATCCCTGAATTTCAACTACGTTTAAGAGATGGGAAAGTTTATAAATGCGATTTAATTCATATTGATTCTACTATTTTAAATGATGACAATACGTTTTCTTTTTGCCATTTTGAATATAAATCTTCAATTTTCGAATTTGTTGCTAATGGTAAATCAGTAATTGAGAATCATAAAAAGGGAAAGTTATTTGATCCAAGAGAAGATGCATTAGATATTGTACACAGTACAACAATACCTTGGGTTTCTTTAACAAGTTTTAAACATGCTAGGAATGGTAATGAGCGTGAAATAGGGATTCCAAAACTTGTTTTCGGTAAATTTTTTAATGAGAATAATGTTAAGAAAATGCCTTTCTCTATTGAAGTTCATCACGCATTAATGGATGGTTTACAGGTAGGTTTACTTTTTGAAAAAATGCAACAATATATTAATGACTTAGTATAAGTTTTAACTATTTCAGAATAACTTCATTGTATTAAATGTATTGTTTAAAGAAATTATATAGTTGTATTTTTACTTCGCATTAAAAAAATAGGAAATGAAAATAGTAATATCACCTGCCAAGTCATTAGATTTTGAAACTAAAGTGCCAACATCACAATTTACACAAGGTGCTTTTTTAAATGAAGCTTCAACATTAAATTCAGTTTTAAAAAAGAAATCACCTAAAAAAATATCAGAGTTAATGAGTATATCTCCAAATTTGGGAGAATTAAACTGGCAACGAAATCAAGATTGGGAATTACCTTTTACCTTAGATAATGCAAGGCAAGCTGTTTTTGCATTTAAAGGAGATGTTTATATTGGCCTAGATACGTATACACTTTCAGAAGATAAAATTGAGAAAATTCAAGATAAATTAAGAATCTTATCAGGACAATATGGTTTGTTAAAACCATTAGATTTAATGCAACCATATCGTTTAGAAATGGGAACTAAATTAAAAGTTGGCCGTAAAGAAAATTTATATCAATTTTGGAATGAATCTGTTACAGAATCCTTAAATGAAGAATTAAAAGAAGATGAAGTTTTTATAAATTTAGCTAGTAATGAATACTTTAAAGTAATAAAACCAAACTTATTAAAAGTGCCCGTAATAACTCCAGTATTTAAAGATTATAAAAATGATAAGTTAAAAATAATTAGTTTTTTTGCAAAAAAGGCAAGAGGTTTAATGGTGCGTTTTATAATTGATAATGCAATTGAAACAATTGAGGGTTTAAAGAAGTTTAATTGTGAAGGTTATGCTTTTGATAGTAATTTATCTTCAGAAAAAGAATTAGTTTTTACACGATAAATAAAAAAAACACCTGAAAATCAGGTGTTTTTTGTTAGTAAGAATGTCGTTTGTGTTTAGTATTTTGATTCTTGTCCTAATTCTTTTACTAATAAATAGTAAACAATTGCTCTATATTTATTTCTATTAGACTTCCCAATTTTTTCAATAACTGAAGCAATGGCATTATCTAATTTAGCTCCATCTGAAAGACCCAATTTTTTAATAAGAAAATTATTTTTTACAGTTGCTAATTCTTTAGCATCAGATCCAGATACAGTTTCAGCATCAGCTTTATATATTGAAGGACCTAAGCCTTTAGTAACTTTTGCAAATAAATCAGCATCAAAGCTAATACCTAAATCTTTCATTGCACCTTGGTAAAGTGCTAATTTTTCATCAAATTTACTCATGAATAACGATTTTTTTTATTAATAATTTAAGTTTCTTAAAATCAAATATAAAAAATATTATTAGTTATACGTGGATTTATTTTAACAATCTGAAATATTTACACTTACAGCAAGTCCACCTTCCGAAGTTTCTTTATATTTTGAGTTCATATCTTTAGCGGTTTCCCACATGCTTTCAATTACTTTATCTAAAGGTACTTTTGCGTGATATGCATCTGATTCTAAAGCTAATTCAGCCGCGTTAATTGCTTTAATAGCTCCCATAGCATTACGCTCAATGCATGGTATTTGAACCAAACCTCCAATTGGATCGCAGGTTAATCCTAAATGATGTTCCATAGCAATTTCACTTGCCATTAAAACTTGTTCAGGAGTTCCTCCAAGTAGCTCAGTTAAAGCACCAGCCGCCATTGCTGATGAAACACCAATTTCAGCTTGACAGCCTCCCATTGCGGCAGAAATTGTAGCTCCTTTTTTAAAAATGCTTCCAATTTCACCGGCAACTAATAAAAATTGTTTTATTTCATTAAAATTTGCTTCGTGATTTTCAATTACCAAGTAGTACATTAAAACAGCAGGAATTACCCCAGCACTACCATTAGTAGGAGCAGTTACTACTCTTCCTAAAGAAGCGTTTACTTCATTTACCGCAAGCGCAAAACAACTTACCCATTTTAAAATTTGTCTAAATTTAACTTCGGTTTTCCGTATGGTTTTTAGCCATTCAGAAGATGAGTTATAAGAAAAATCTCCAATCAATTTTTTATGAATATTAAAAGCTCGTCTTCTAACATTTAAACCTCCAGGTAAACTGCCTTCAGTATGGCAACCGGTATACATACTTTCTAGCATTGTATTCCAAACTCTATGAATTTCAATATCAATTTCAGCATCAGTTCTAAGTGATCTTTCGTTTTCTAATACAATTTCTGAAATTTTTAATTGCTTTTGTTTACAATAAGTTTCTAATTCTTTGGCTTTTTGTATTGGAAATGGGAATGTTTTTTGAATCTCAATATTTTCTTTTGCGTGAATAAGTTCTTCCCTAACAACAAAACCACCGCCAATAGAGTAGTAGGTGTCTGATGAAATTTCTATATTATTTTTAAACCCAGTAAATTTCATGCCATTTGCATGAAAAGCTAAAAATTTTTTATTAAATGTTATATCTTTATTTGAATCAAAAGAAATGATAGAATTATTGCCAAACTTCAACTGTTTTGAAGTTTTAATTAAATGTGTCAGAGACATAATTTTATTGGTCGCAATATATTCAGGATCACTACCAGCTAAGCCTAAAATAATTGCTAAATCTGTTGCATGTCCTTTTCCAGTTAATGATAATGAACCATATAAATCAACTTTAATTGCAGTGATATCTTCAAATAAATCAACTTTTTTTAAATGGTTAATCCACCTTTCAGCTGCACGCCACGGACCTAATGTATGAGAACTGGACGGGCCAATTCCAATTTTAAGCATATCAAAAACTGAGATACATTCCATTAATGAGTTTTAATTTTTTAGAGCGCAAAGATATGCTTTTGTAAATGATATAAAATGTCAATTTAACAAGAAAAAGTAGTGTTTATAAATTTATTAAATGACAAATAAATAAAACTTCGTATCTAATTGTGACAACTTGACATATTTTTTTCAATGGCATAATCATTGACTATTTCAAGTTGTTAAGTTAAAAAAATAAAAATCCAAAATAAAAAGTATAGTTATGGGTAAAATAATAGGAATAGATTTAGGAACAACCAACTCATGTGTTTCTGTAATGGAAGGAAATGAACCAGTTGTAATTCCTAATGCTGAAGGTAAAAGAACAACACCTTCAATTGTTGCATTTATAGAAGGAGGAGAAAGAAAAGTAGGTGATCCTGCAAAACGTCAGGCAGTTACAAACCCTTTAAAAACGATTTATTCAATTAAACGTTTTATGGGTAATAAATATTCTGAATCTAAAATGGAAGCAGAACGTGTACCTTATAAAGTTGTAAAAGGAGATAATGATACACCTCGTGTAGATATTGATGGTAGATTATACACGCCTCAAGAAATTTCAGCAATGATTCTTCAAAAAATGAAGAAAACAGCGGAAGATTATTTAGGAACTGAAGTTTCTGAAGCAGTTGTTACTGTACCAGCATATTTTAATGATGCACAGCGTCAGGCAACTAAAGAAGCTGGTGAAATTGCAGGTTTAAAAGTAAGTCGTATTATAAATGAACCAACTGCTGCGGCATTGGCTTATGGTATGGATAAAAAAGGTGTTGATCAAAAAATTGTTGTTTTTGACTTTGGTGGAGGAAGACATGATGTTTCAATATTCGAATTAGGAGATGGTGTTTTTGAAGTATTATCAACAGATGGTGATACGCATTTAGGAGGTGATGATGTAGATCAAAAAATAATTGATTGGTTAGCTGCAGAATTTGAAGCAGAAGAATCAATAGATTTACGTAAAGACCCAATGGCTTTACAACGTTTAAAAGAAGCTGCGGAAAAAGCAAAAATTGAATTATCATCTTCGGCTACAACCGAAATTAATTTACCTTATGTTACTGCAACAGCAAGCGGACCAAAACACTTAGTGCGTAGTTTAACAAAAGCTAAATTTGAACAACTAATAGACGATTTAATTAAAAGAACTATTGAGCCTTGTAAAACTGCATTAAACGGTGCCGGTTTATCAACAGGTGATATTGATGAAGTTATTTTAGTAGGTGGTTCAACTCGTATTCCTGCAGTTGTTGAAGCTGTTGAGAAATTCTTTGGAAAAACACCTTCAAAAGGTGTAAATCCTGATGAAGTTGTTGCAATTGGAGCAGCTATTCAAGGAGGAGTTTTATCGGGTGATGTAAAAGATGTATTATTATTAGATGTTACACCATTATCTTTAGGTATTGAAACTATGGGTAATGTATTAACTAAATTAATTGAAGCTAATACTACAATCCCAACTAAAAAATCACAAGTATTTTCAACTGCTGCAGATAATCAGCCTTCAGTAGAAATTCACGTATTACAAGGTGAGCGTGCAATGGCTGCAGATAATAAAACTATTGGTCGTTTTCATTTAGATGGAATTCCACCAGCACAAAGAGGTACACCTCAAATTGAAGTGACTTTTGATATTGATGCAAATGGTATTATTCACGTAACAGCAGGAGATAAAGCAACAGGAAAAACACAAGACATTAGAATTGAAGCTTCTTCTGGTTTAACTGATGAAGAAATTCAAAAAATGAAAGCTGATGCTGAAGCAAATGCCGATGTTGATAAAGCAGCAAAAGAAACTGCTGAAAAAATTAACGGAGCTGACTCTATGATTTTTCAAACAGAAAAACAACTAAAAGAGTTTGGAGAAAAGTTGTCAGCTGATAAAAAAGACCCAATTGAAGCTGCACTTACTGAATTGAAAAAAGCTCATGAATCTAAAGATATTGCACAAATTGATGCTGCAATGGAGAAGATTAATGAAGCTTGGAAAGTAGCAAGTGAAGAAATGTACAAAGCGCAACAAGAAACTGAAGGACAAGGTGCGCCAGCAGGTGATGCAGGAGCAGAGCAACCTAAAGATGAAGGAGATAATGTTGAAGATGTTGACTTTGAAGAAGTAAAAGAAGATAAATAATATCTTTTAAATATTTTTAAAAAGGCTTCCAATTTGGAAGCCTTTTTTTGTTTTAGGATTTGTTAAACGGGAGATAAGTTCCATTGGTCGACAGTTAAGATTTGGTTAACTAATTTTCTAGAAATAAGCTTAGATGTGCTTGTACATTTGTGACAAGATTAATTAACAAG
>NZ_WTAR01000072.1 GCF_013139515.1 Lutibacter sp. | reverse complement strand
AAGTACAACCGACAGGCCTTTTGCAAATATGGAAATAGGCTTCTTTAAAAACTTTATTTTAACGGCAGACTATAGTTATTACAACTATAAAAACGATGAAAACACCATTAAAAACACCTATTCATTTCTAAATGCAGATTTATATTACCAGCAAGAAGATAGTAAGTGGGAGTTCAAAATTTCGGCTGATAATTTAACAAACAACACATCTATAAATAGAGATAGTTACAATCAAATTACAGATAGTAATTCAACATCGTTGTATTTTATTCAGCCAAGAATTTATATGTTTTCAGTAAAATATAATTTATAGGGCGTTTCCCTACGGGTCGGGCTATCATTACTCGCTTTTTACTGTTGTTTTTACAACTGTAAAAGAGCTGAAACAGGCCATTCTATCCCTAACGCAAATAAAATCCTTACTTGTAAAAAAAATGAGGGTTTATTGATTCATAATACCGTTCAAATGAAACGTTTTTTATGTTATTTCAATGTTAAACAGTATATTTAGTTACTACTTGCAAAAACACCACTAAAAATATGAAACACATTTATTTCATTGTACTTATTTTGCTGATTTCCTGTTCTCAGAATAAAACGAAAAACACCTCCGAAGTTCTAGATTTTTGTGCGAATATTCATACAAACCAAACTACAAATTTATCCAATGAATTGGAAAATATTTCTGAATTGATGGAAACAAAAACAGGTGTTTATGTGTTAGAAGATGGAGGTGGATCGTTGGTAACACGTGCATGGCTTAGTGAAAATGCAGAACAAACAATAGATATTCAGTATTTTATTTTTTCTATAGATAATGTTGGGTTAATTGCGTGTGATTATTTAGTGAGAGCAGCAGATAGAGGTGTTAAAGTTAGAATTTTGGTTGATGATATTATGGTAGATGCAGATGTAGAAGATGTTTTAATATTAGACTCACATGAAAATATTACCATTAAAATATACAATTCAGGCGTAAATTTAGGGAAGAATATTTTTAGTAAAATAAAAAAGTTTGCAACCGATTTTAGATCAGCCAATCAGCGAATGCACAACAAAACTTTTATTGTTGATGGAAAAGTAGTTATTACTGGTGGTCGTAATATTGCCGACGAATATTTTGATTACGACCATGAATACAATTTTAGAGATAGAGACGTGTTGTTACTTGGGAAAGTAACCAATGATGTGAATACCTCTTTTAGTGAATTTTGGAACAGTTCGCTAAGTATTACAACCAAAGAATTATTTCCAAAAGTTGTAATTAATAGCAGTGACAATAATAAGTTTGAAAAATTGCACCAATACGCTTGTAACCCAGATAATTTTTGGCCTCAGATACGAACTCAAATAGAAAATTTACCACAGGCATTTAAAAGTATTAAAAATTCCAAAGAATTGGTTTGGGTAGATGAAGTTTCTTTTGTTTCAGATGCTCCAGGAAAGAACGATGGAACAAGCGGTTTGGGAGGCGGAGGCATTTCTACAGATGCTCTAATTGAATTGGTGAAAAACGCAAAATTTTCACTTGATATTCAAACTCCGTATTTAATAACTTCAGAGTTAAGTCAAAATCTTTTTAGAGAAGCAGTTAGTCGAGGTGTAAAAGTTAGAATATTAACTAATAGTTTAGCTTCAACAGATAATCTAGAAGCATTTAGCAGTTACCAAACTGATCGTGAAAAATTGTTAAAGACAGGGATAAAAATTTATGAATTCAGGCCAGATGCTGCTGAACGCAAAAAAATTATGACAGGGGAATTACTAGAAAAGTTAGAATATGCCCCAATTTTCGGATTGCACGCTAAGACGATGATAGTTGACGATAGTATTGTTGTTATTGGCACTTTTAATCTTGACCCTAGAAGTGCTAATTTAAATACAGAATGTGTCGCTATTATTCATTCTAAAAAAGTAGCATCACAAGTGCTAAAAGGAATAGAAATAGAATTCGAACCAGAAAATTCTTGGGAAATAAGTTTAGAATTTAATCCAGATTCTGAAGTGAGTAAATGGAAACGAATAGGAACTTGGACACGAAAAATTCTTCCTAAAGAAATTTTGTAAAATGGAAGTTGCAATGAATATTAATAGGATAAGAAAATATACTGATAATGATAAATCAGAAGTGTACGATTTATACAAAAGAGTAGCTGAAATAGATGGCGGAATTGCCAGAACAAGAAATGAAATCACTGATGAATATATAAATAATATGATAAGTTCTTCAGGAAAAAATGGAATTCACTTAGTAGTTGACCATCCAACAAACGAAAACCAATTAGTAGGTGAAATTCATTGTTATAAACTTGGACCAAGTGTTTTTAACCATGTTTTATCTGAATTAACAATGGTGGTTTCTGAAGATTTTCAGGGAAAAGGTATTGGGAAATTACTTTTAAAAATACTATTAAGTACAATAGAAACTAAGAGAAATGATATTCTTAGAGTTGAATTAATTGCAAGAGAATCTAATACTAAAGCTATTGAACTTTATCAACAATTAGGATTTAAAATTGAAGGAAAATTAGAAAACAGAATTGACTCTAGAAACGGTACATTTGAAGCAGATATCCCAATGGCTTGGATAAATAAAAATTTTAGAAGTTAAAAAAATCAACATATATGAAACCGATTTTTCAATTTATAGTAAATGAATTAACAAAGCGAAAACTAAAAAAAAATAAAATTGAATTAAATGAAATAGAGAAAGAAATTATAAATACAAAAGTTGAATTTACCCATTTCATTAGAGATAATTTTTTTATTTCATTGGGGATAATATCTGCAAGTTTCGGCTTAAAAGGGTTTTTGTTACCCAATTCTTTTATTGATGGTGGTGTAACAGGTATTTCATTAATAATTTCAGAATCTACAAAATTACCATTGTCTATTTTATTGGTAATTATAAACTTACCGTTTATAATTATGGCATATTCTACCATAAGTAAACAGTTTGCTTTAAGAAGTATTGTTGCCATTTTTTTATTGGCAATTGTTGTCCATTTTGTGCCATTTCCAATTATTACCAATGATAAATTGTTAATTGCAGTTTTTGGTGGTTTCTTTTTAGGAATGGGAATTGGTTTGGCAATTCGTGGAGGTTCGGTTATTGACGGAACTGAAGTTTTAGCAGTTTTTATTAGCCGTAAAACCTCACTTACAATTGGTGATATTATCTTAATATTTAATATTCTTATTTTTGGAGTTGCCGCGTATGTATTTTCAATGGAAATTGCTTTGTACGCTATTTTAACTTATTTAGCCGCTTCAAAAACAGTAGATTTTATAGTTTCAGGGATTGAAGAATATGTTGGTGTAACTATTATTTCAGATAAAAATGAAGATATTAGGCTTGCTATTATTGAAAATATGGGAAGAGGTTGTACCATTTATTCGGGAAAACGTGGTTTTGGAAAACGTGGTGATGTACTAAAATCAACAGATATACTTTATACGCTTATTACAAGACTTGAATTAGCCAAACTGCACACTGAAATTGATAAAATAGACAAAGAAGCTTTTATTGTTATGCACAGCATAAAAGATGCAAAAGGGGGAATGATAAAAAAGCGTCCTTTAAAATAAAAAGATTAAACCAAATCAAATTTTAAGAGTCTAAAAATAAATTAGAGTATTTCATTAAAATTTGAACCAAGCTTATGAAAATTAAATTCCCACATTATTTTTTAATAATTTTAGCCATTGTTTTTAATTTTAGCTGCTCAAAAGAGTCATCAGTTATTGAAGATGCTGTTATTGTTGAAGATGATACAATAACTTTAGAAAGTGTTTATAAGGATATATTAACACCCGCTTATTATTTAACTTCTACAGATATTTCTTTTAAAAATGAAGTAAATCAATTTGTAAATACGGTGCAAAATATTCAGTTTGGACATCCTCTAGAGGGTTTAAATTCAATAATTCCAAGTTTTGTAATTAAAGGTAATTATGGAAGTACAAAAGGAACTGGCACGTCAATTCAATATCATCCTGCAGTAGATATACATGTTGGAAATTATCAAAAAAACGTAAGTCTTTACGCTGCTCATGACGGTTATATTTCAACTGCCAGAGATGTAGATAAATACCGACAGTATGTTGCTATTACTAAAAACATTGAAGATAATACTGGACAGTTAATAGGGAGATTAGTTACAATTTATGCACATTTAGATTTAGATGCTCCAGAATCATTATTCCAAGAAGGAGATTATGTTAGTAAAGGAACTTTAATTTCAAAACATTTGTATGCTGAAACCGTTGGAGGACCTCATCTTCATTTTGAAGTGCGTTATTACAGAGCAACAGACATTGGAAACGAAACATTTTACGGTGGTAATGTGGCTGGTTTAACACAGCCTTCAGCTGGCGATTGGCTGTATGGATATTGGAATACTACTGTAGGTTACGGTTTTGGAAATCCTAAAAATCATGACCTCTTTTTGTATTAATATGTAGAAGTTTATTCTGAATTAATGGCTATATTAGATTTATGGATAGTGATGAAATTAAACAAAAACTTATTGAACAAATATCTTTAACAGAAAAATCAATTGAAGAATATAGAGAGCTAACAAAACCAATTGCTCCAGATTGTGCTATTGGTAGAGTTTCTCGTATGGATGCTATAAATAATAAAAGTGTTTCAGAAGCTTCATTAAGACAGGCTGAGAGTAAATTAAGAAACCTTCAACGTGTTTTTTCTCAAATAGGAAGTAATGAGTTTGGAATTTGTTTAAAATGTAAACAACCAATTCCTTTAGGTAGAATTTTAATTAGACCTGAGAGTTTATTTTGTGTGAATTGTGCGCAGTAAACTAAGCCCTTTACATTTTTGTTGGTTTTATAACGTTATTTTTTAATAATTTATAACTGCTATTAAAGAATTATATGTTTAATAAATTCAAATTTAACTATTTGATTTTTTTTCACATTTAATATTATTTTTTTCTCTTTTTTACACCTCATTTTTTGATATTAAAATAAATCGCACTTTTTATACAAAAACTGATATTACTCAAGTTTTTGCAACTTACTGTATCGTAATTTTATATACATAAAACATCACTTCAATATAGATGTTAATTCCAGTTGTAAATTGTTAAATTATGTTTAAAATAATTAAAAAAGAGTTTCTATCTAAAAATGTTGCAAGAATAATTATTGAGGCTCCTTATATAGCTAAAAGTAGAAAAGCAGGAAATTTTATCATTTTAAGAATTGATAAAAATGGAGAGAGAATCCCATTAACAATTGCTGATGCAAATATTGAAAAAGGCACAATTACCGTAATAGCTCAAAAAGTTGGAGTTACTTCTCATAAATTGTGTGATATGAATGTTGGTGATACTATTTTAGATGTTGTTGGGCCATTAGGGACAGCAACTCATATTGCAAATGTTGGTACTGTTTTATGCGCTGGTGGAGGCGTTGGTGTTGCACCACTTTTTCCAATTGTACAAGCAATGAAATTTGCAGGAAATAGAGTTATAACTGTAATTGCTGCAAGAACAAAAGACCTTGTTATTTTAGAGGATGAAATGAGAGAATATTCAGATGAATTAATTATTATGACTGATGATGGTTCTTTAGGCGAAAAAGGATTAGTAACTCTAGGAATGGAAAAAGTTATTCAAAGAGAAAAAGTAAATGAAGCGGTTGTTATTGGACCTGCTGTAATGATGAAGTTTGCAGCTTTAGCAACTAAAAAGTATAATATTCCAACGGTTGCAAGTTTAAATACTATTATGGTTGATGGTACAGGAATGTGTGGAGCTTGTAGAGTTTCAGTTGGTGGGAAAACAGAATTTGTTTGTGTTAATGGGCCTGAGTTTGACGCACATCAAGTAAATTTTGATGAAATGTTAAGCAGATTAAATGCTTATAAAGAGAAGGAAGCAACTGGTTATAATGATTACTTGAAATCTCTAGAACCAATATTAAACTAAGTTTATTTTTATAATTAGATAACATATAAAATGGGAACAGAATTAGATAAAGAATATTATAAAAAAGAACGTAAAGCCGATTGGCGAGATAAGTTGCGTAAAGAAATAAAGAGTAAAGAGCGTACAAAAGGTGTGCGAGTTCAAATGCCTGAAGCCGATCCAACTATTAGAAATAAAAGCAATATTGAAGTGAATAAAGGCTTAACATTAGAAATGGCAATGAGTGAATCTTCTCGTTGTTTAGATTGCGCAGTTCCAACTTGTATAACAGGTTGCCCTGTTGGTACAAATATTCCAAAATTTGTAAAGTACATAGAAAAGGGAGATATTTTAGGCGCAGCAAAAGTGTTAAAAGAAAACAATTCTTTACCAGCAATTTGTGGAAGAGTTTGTCCTCAAGAAATTCAGTGTGAAGCAGAATGTATATATGTTAAAAAGTTAAGTAAAGAAGGATCCGCAATTGGTTATCTTGAAAGGTTTGCCGCCGATTATGAACGCGAAAGTGGTAATTCATCTATTCCTGAATTAGCTAAATTTAACGGAATTAAAATGGCAGTAATAGGTTCTGGTCCAGCTGGATTAACAGTTGCTGGTGAGTTAGCAAAATTTGGATATGATGTGACTGTGTTTGAAGCTTTACATGATTTAGGGGGTGTTTTAAAATATGGAATTCCTGAATTTCGTCTTCCAAAAGATATTGTAGATTTTGAAATAAACACCATTAAACAAATGAATGTAAAGTTTATTACTAATTTTATTGTTGGAAAAACAGCTACAATTGATGATTTAAAAGAAGAAGGTTATAAAGCGTTTTTTATTGCTTCTGGAGCAGGATTGCCTAATTTTATGAATATCCCTGGTGAAAATTTTAATGGTATTCAAAGTGCAAATGAATTTCTTACGCGTGTTAATTTAATGAAGGGAGCAGATGCTAATTTTGATACGCCTGTTCATACAGGAAAAAATGTAGTAATAGTTGGAGGTGGTAATACAGCAATGGATTCTGTAAGAACTGCAAAACGTATGGGAGCAGAAAGGGCAATTATTGTATATCGTCGCTCTCAAGAAGAAATGCCAGCTAGAACTGAAGAAATTAAACATGCTATAGAAGAGGGAATTGAATTTATGAACCTTACTTCACCAATTGAATATTTTACAGACGCAAATGGGATGGTGAATAAGATGAGAGCTCAAAAGATGCAGTTGGGAGAACCAGATGCTTCTGGTAGAAGGCGCCCAGAAGTTATTGAAGGTTCTGAGCATGATATTGATGTAGATAGTGTTGTTATTGCTGTAGGTGTTTCGCCAAATCCAATAATTCAACAAAGTATGCCAGAATTGGAAACAACAAAATGGAATACCATAGAAGTTGATGATAATATGATGACTTCTGTTCCAGGTTTGTTTGCTGGAGGAGATATTGTTAGAGGTGGCGCTACAGTAATTCTTGCAATGGGAGATGGAAGAAATGCAGCTAAAGGAATGCATAACTATATAGAAAAAACTATTTTATCCGAGGTGTAAATCTGTTGAAATTATAAAAGTTTTAAAGCCGAATTAATTTAATTCGGCTTTTTTAGATTAAAAGAGTAAGTTTTATTCAATTATAAAACGTTAAATTTAAAATTGGTACAACTCTTGTTAATTACAAAATAGTTTAAATTTTAAAATCAATAATATGAAAAAAATAATCCTTCTTTTAGTTCTATGCCTAATTTTTACAAACGCTTTTTCACAAACCAAAAATTTTATTGATCAACCTTATATTGAAACAAGAGCAAAAGTTGATACGCTAGTTTCACCTGATAGAATTTACCTTAAAATTTTAATTTCAGAAAAAGACACTAAGGGAAAAATTTCAGTAGAAGAATTTGAAAATAAAATGGCCGTAAAACTTGTTTCGTTGGGTGTAGATTTACAAGAGCAATTAACTTTAAGTGATGTTGCAAGTAATTTTAAAAAGTATTTTTTAAGAAAACAAGATATTCTAAAAAGTAAAGCATACCAATTGGTAGTTTATAATGCACAATCTGCAGGGAAAGTAATTGTTGGGTTGGAAGAAATAGGTATTTCTAATGTTCAATTATACAAAACTGAGTATTCTAAAATTGAGGCTTTAAAATTAAATTTAAAAACCAAAGCTATTATTAAAGCAAAGAAACAAGCAGAAGCTTTATTAAAACCGTTAAATCAGAAAGTTGGAACAGCTATTTATATTTCAGATGTAAGTAACTATAATAATTATGGCTTACAAGGAAGAGCTGCAGGATTAGAAGTTGCGTATGATCTTAACAAAAGCAAAACTTTTGAACCGATTGATATTGACTTTAAAAAAATAAAAATTCAAAGTGAAATTGGCATCAAATTTAAGATTGAATAGGGTAATTTCAGTTATAAATAAATTCGTTTTTTAGTTAAAATCTCCTGTTGAAGGCCTTTCAAAAATTTCAAGTTCGAAATTTTTGGTAGCCGCAAATAAATGGTCAAAAATATCAGCCATATTGGCTTCGTATATTGCCCAATCCTTATTTTTACTAAAGGCATAAACCTCAATTGGCACACCAAATTCGGTAGGTGGTAATTGCCTAACCATGCAAGTCATTTGGTTATTTATAGTTGGGCTATTTTTAAGATACTCTTCAATATACACCCTAAACACACCAATATTTGTTAAATGTCTTCCGTTAATTAATTCTTGTTTGTTAATTGATTTTTTAACGTTGTAAGAATTAATTTCAGTTTGCTTTTCATGTATGTAATTACTTATTAAATGGTATTTTCCATATTGCGCTAACATTTCATTTGAGCAAAATTTAATACTGTCAATTTTAATATTTAAAGCTCGCTTAATTCGCCTACCTTCTGATTCTTCCATACCTCTCCAGTTTGTAAATGAATCAGAAATAAAAGCATATGTTGGTATAGTAGTGATGGTTTTATCAAAATTTTGAACCTTTATGGTGGTTAAATTTATTTCAACTACATCTCCATCAGCTCCATATTTAGAAACGGTAACCCAATCACCAACACGAACCATGTTATTTCCAGAAAGCTGAATACTAGCGACAAACCCTAAAATACTATCTTTAAAAATGAGCAGTATAATTGCTGCCATTGCACCAATACCACTAAGTAAAAACAATGGATTTTTATTAATTAAAATTGAAATAATAAGAATACCAGCAATTAAGTAAATGATGATTTTCCCTAATTGGCTAAAGCTATCAAGTGGTTTGTCTTTAAATCGTTCAATTTTAGAAAGTATTTCTGTTGCTGAATTGAAAAGTGAACTAAAAATTTCTATAGCAACAAGAATAATAAAAATATTAGTTATACCTGCTAAAAAAGGAACTATAAACTGAAAGTCAGAAAATAGCAAAGGAGTATAATAATTAAATAAAATTGCAGGTAAAAGATGTGAAACAGAATTTATTACTTTTTTATTGAAAATAATGTCATCCCACAGCGTTTTTGTTTTTAATGTTACTTTAGGAATGATATAATTAAGTACTTTTTTTCCTAGCCACCATACAAATAAACATAGGCAAATAAGCAATGAAAATAAAATGATTGTTCTTGGAATATAAACAACATCTGTATTTATATTTAAGACTTTTGTTAATAGGTTATCAAACCAGTTTGTGAAATTAAAATCCATAAGCAAAAGTAATAGTATTTAATCAAAAAGTATTATAAACTAAAAGCGTCTTTTACTTTGGTAACATAATCTAATTTTTCCCAAGTAAATAATTCAACATCTAACACTTTTTCAGTTCCATCAACATTTCTAAATGTTTTTGTAACGGTTTCATTTTCACGTCCCATATGTCCGTAAGCTGCAGTTTCCAAATACATTGGTTGACGTAATTTTAAACGATCTTCAATAGCGGCTGGACGCATATCAAATAATTCAGATACAAGATCAGCAATTTCACCATCTGATTTTTCTACATTAGCTGTTCCATAAGTATTTATATAAATACCCATTGGTTCTACAACTCCAATAGCGTACGAAACCTGAATTAAAACCTCATCAGCAACACCAGCTGCAACTAAATTTTTAGCGATATGTCGTGTTGCATACGCAGCACTTCTATCAACTTTACTTGGGTCTTTTCCAGAGAATGCACCACCACCATGAGCACCTTTTCCTCCGTAGGTGTCAACAATAATTTTTCTACCGGTTAAACCCGTATCTCCATGAGGGCCACCAATCACAAATTTTCCTGTAGGATTTACGTGATATACAATGGCATCATTAAATAATGCTTTAATTGAAGCAGGTAATTTGGCGATTACTCTTGGAATTAAAATTGAAATAACATCACTCTTAATTTTGGCAAGCATTGTTTTATCATCTGGACCAAAATCGTCGTGTTGAGTTGACACTACAATATCTTTAATTCTAAAAGGAACATTATCATCCGTATATTCAATAGTAACTTGGCTTTTAGAATCTGGACGTAAATAATTAATTTCGTTATTTTCTCTACGTAATTCAGCCAATTCAACTAATATTTTATGACTTAAATCTAATGCCAACGGCATAAAATTTTCAGTTTCTTTGGTAGCGTATCCAAACATCATTCCTTGGTCACCAGCACCTTGTTGTTCTTTAGAATCTCTATCAACACCTTGGTTAATATCTTGTGATTGTTCGTGAATTGCAGAAAAAACACCGCAAGAATTTCCATCAAACATATATTCACTTTTTGTATAACCAATTTTATTAATAACGTCTCTAGCTATCTTTTGAACATCTAAATAGGTTTTAGATTTTACTTCACCAGCTAACACAACCTGGCCTGTAGTAACTAAGGTTTCACAGGCAATTTTAGAGTCTTCATCAAAAGCTAAAAAATTATCAACTAAAGCATCTGAAATTTGATCTGAAACTTTATCTGGATGACCTTCTGAAACAGATTCAGATGTAAATAAATATGACATATATTTTAATTTATAAGTTAAATTAAAGAATGATTTAGGTGATTGCTTTGGTCGCTGAAAGAAGTAAATAATTACTGCTTTAGCATTTTTTAATGAGGTTGCAATCAGTTCAAATCCTTCCTCTCGAATTATTGACTGCAAATTTACAAAAACTAAAAATGATACAAAGCAAAAAGTGTTTTTTATTTTAAAAAGTGTTGCGAGAGTAAGAATTAATGCGTTAATTTGCGCTTTAGTTCATAAACTTATTGAATATTGTTATCAAGAAAGGCAGAGGGAATAGACCCTGTGAAGCCTTAGCAACCCTTTATATATAAAGAAGGTGCTAAATTCTACCCATTTGGATAGATAACCAAACCTAATTACCTTTCGGTAATTTCTGCAATTTCTCATAACAATTTTTATTAAAGCAACTAATACTACCTAATTTAGGTGTTGGTAACATATAAATAATTATTGATGAATCAATTAAATTACATAACAGTAAATAATTTCATTTCAGAAAAAGGAATAGCGAATAATGCTATTACACTTTCGTACCAAGTTTTTGGTAAAGAATTATTTTCTGCACCAATTGTTTTAATAAACCATGCGCTTACTGGAAATTCTGAAGTTGCTGGTAAAAATGGTTGGTGGAAAGATTTAGTAGGTGAAAATAAAGTAATAGACACTCAAAAATATACAATTTTAGCCTTTAATATTCCTGGAAATGGACACGATGGATTTGTAATTGAAAATTATAAAGATTTTGTTGCTCGTGATATTGCCAATCTTTTTTTAATTGGTTTAAAAGAACTTAAAATTAAAGAATTATTTGCCATTGTTGGCGGTTCTTTAGGTGGTGGAATTGCATGGGAAATGGCAGTGTTAAATCCTGTGATTACAAAACATTTAATTGCAGTTGCAACTGATTGGAAATCGACTGATTGGTTGATTGCTAATTGTCAAATTCAAGAACAATTTTTATCTAATTCAAGCAATCCAGTACACGATGCTCGTATGCACGCTATGTTGTGTTACCGAACTCCAGAATCTTTTAAAGAACGTTTTCAACGTTCTAAAAACGAAGATTTAGAAATATTTAATGTAGAAAGTTGGTTGTTGCATCATGGAAATAAATTACAAGAACGTTTTCAACTTTCAGCCTATAAATTAATGAATCAATTATTAAAAACAATTGATGTTACTAAAGGAAGAAACGAAAATGTGTTAAATACCATTAAAGCCAATATTCACATTATTGGGGTAGATTCAGATTTATTTTTTACTGCTGAAGAGAATAAAGAAACACAAAAACAGCTCGCATTATTAAATCCCAATGTAACGTATAATGAAATTAATTCGGTACATGGGCACGATGCATTTTTAATAGAATATAAACAACTAGAGCAGATAATAGCACCAATTTTTAATAAAAATTATAAAAGCAACAAGATGAAGGTAATTAAGTTTGGAGGAAAATCATTGGCAAATGGTAAAGGGCTAGAGAGTACGTTGGCTATTATTAAAAATAAAATAAACCAAGGAGAAAAGATAGCAGTTGTTGTTTCAGCAAGGGGTAAAACAACCGATCATTTAGAGTCAATTTTAGTAAAAGCTAAAAATAATTTACCTTTTTTAGAAGAGTTCGAAGAGTTTAAAAATTACCAAACAGTAGTTGATAGCACTATTGATTTAAATGAAGAATTTAAGTTGCTAGAAGAAATATTTAGAGGTGTTAATTTATTAGGTGATTATAGTGAAAAAGTGAAAGATCAAGTACTTTCACAAGGGGAAATACTATCTGGAAAATTAATTGAACACTTGTTAAATAAGCAAGGCGTTAAAGCCAATTTTGTTGATACGAGAACTTTAATAAAAACAAATGGAGAGTTTGGAGACGCGCAACCATTTGAAAGTGTTTCAGAAGACAACGTAATAGCACATTTCAAAAAAAACAGTGAGGATGTTACTCAAATAATTACGGGTTTTATTGGTTCAAATTTAAATGGAGAAACAACCACTTTGGGTAGAAATGGAAGTAATTATACTGCAGCTTTAATTGCTAATTTTTTAAATGCTGAAGAGTTTCAAAATTACACACATTTAAACGGAATTTATACAGCAAACCCAGATTTGGTTTCTACTTCAAAGAAAATTGAAAAACTATCATATCAGGAGGCTAACGAAATGGCAAATTTTGGAACTGATATTTTGCATGCGAAAACCATTATTCCGTTAATAGAAAAAAATATTCCTTTAAGAATATTAAACACTTTTGATCCAGAAAACAAAGGAACTTTAATTGGTTCAGAAACAGAAAGAGGAGGAATTAAATCATTATCGGTTCAAGAAAATGTGGCTTTGGTAAACTTAATTGGACGTGGTTTATTAGGGAAAGTTGGTGTTGATGGTAGAATTTTCACTGCCTTAGGAAGAGAAAATATTAGTGTTAGTATTATTTCTCAAGGTTCATCTGAACGTGGTATTGGATTTATTGTTGATGCAAAAGACGGATATAAAGCTAAAATTGTATTAGAAAATGAGTTTAAAAACGAATTTCAAAGCAAAGATGTAAGTCAAATTTATATTACTGAAAATGTATCGGTAATTTCAATAATTGGTCAAAGTTTGTATTCTTTTAACCAGCCATATAGCGCGTTAATTAAGAATAGAATTACGCCTATTTTAATAAATAATACAGTAACTGGTGAGAACGTTTGTTTGGTCGTAAAGCAAACAGACTTACACAAAGCAGCAAATGTAATTCACGGTGAAATATTTGGGGTTTCAAAAAACATCAACATTGCTCTTTTCGGAAAAGGCTTGGTAGGCGGAACACTAATTGAGCAAATTTTTAAAAGTCAACAAAACATTTTAAAACGCAAAAATATCCATTTAAACATTTTTGCAGTTGCAAATTCAACCAATGTATTGTTTAATAAAAATGGAAT
>NZ_WTAR01000148.1 GCF_013139515.1 Lutibacter sp. | reverse complement strand
CCCCATACTATTCAGCATAGCCTTACTTTCGGTAGCCTGTGTTCCTTCCAAAAAAATGATCTATTTTCAAGAAATAGAGAATGTAAAAATAGAGGAAACTGTTGTAAATTACGAGCCTAAATTACAAGTGGGTGACATGTTGAATATAAGTGTATCTGCCATTGATATAGAGGCGGTACAACCTTTTAACTTATTTGTAGGTTCAGGGGATTCAGCAACAGCTATGAGTTATTTGGTGAATATTGATGGGGAATTGAATTTCCCTGTATTGGGGAAAATAAAAGTAGAAGGCTTCACCAATAAAGAAGTAACAGATTTGCTAACAAAACGCTTGTCTGATTATATTAAAAACCCCGTAGTAAATGTGCGGTTAATTAATTTTAAAGTTTCTGTTTTAGGAGAGGTTAGAGATCCAGGAACCTACCCCGTAACGAACGAACGGATTTCTATTATAGAAGCCCTTAGTTTGGCAGGGGATTTAACCATACAAGGAAAAAGAGCAAACGTGCTGTTGGTACGTGAAGAACAAGGGAAAAGAGTGTTTGTGAACATAGATTTAACGAATAAACAACTATTCAACTCGCCTTATTACTATTTAGCGCAAAATGATGTAGTATATGTAGCACCAAATAAAACAAAAATAAATAATTCAGGTATTGGAACTAGTACAGGTATCATTTTTTCTGCAATTTCAGTGTTAATTTCATTAATAGCAATACTTACTAGATAAAAAGGAATCCTATGCAACATGAACATCAGTTTAAAACTGAAAATTTGAACGATGCATCTATAAATCTACGTGAAGAGATAGAAAAGTATGTCTATTATTGGAAATGGTTTGTAGCAGGTATTGTTATTTCCATAGGTTTGGCATTTTTATATTTACGTTATACAACAAATTTATATGAAGTTTCCACTACAATATTAATTGATGATAAGGATTATGGACGTTTAACATCTGAACTATCTGCTTTTGAAGACTTAGGCCTGTTAGGGAATAATAAAACGAATTTGGATAATGAAATGGAATTGTTGAAATCTCGTAGCCTAATTGAGCGAGTGGTAAAAGATTTGAATCTGAATGTTACGTATTTTGATGAAGGCAGATTAAAAAATACAGAATTATTTCAGCAGGAAGCACTAATCAAGCTTAATTTCTTTTCAAGTGATACCGTTTTTTATAATGTAAATACTGTTTTTTTAATAGCTATTAAATCTAAAACAAATTTTGTGCTAAAAAATGCTGAAGGAAATGAAATAGGCACTCATGTTTTCGGTGAAAATATACACACAGAATTTGGTGATTTTACGATAACACCAACAGCTTTAAATACCAATATGGTAGGGAAAGAGATTACCATAAGAATCAGTCGGCTTCAAAATGTTATAGATAGATACAGAAGGCAAATTCAAATACGGTTGGTAAATAGTTACTCAAGTGTAATTTTATTAAAGTTGAAAGACCCCGTTAAAGCAAAAGCACAAGTAATATTAGATAATTTGGTGGCGCAGTATAATAATGATGCTGTAGAAGATAAAAGTGTGATTGCTAAAAGTACCGATACATTTATAAATGACCGGTTAAAAATTATTACAGAAGATTTATACGATGTTGATAAAGGGGTAGAAGATTTTAAAACTAAAAATAAATTAACAGACATCTCTTCAGAAGCTAGTTTTATTTCACAAACCAACGCTTCTATAGAAGAAAAAATAATGGATTTAAACACTCAAATTAATTTAGTTAATTATATGAGTGATTATGTTTTAGCCAATATAGAAGGGTTAATTCCAGCAAATTTAGGATTAAAAGACGCTTCCGTAAGTCAAAACACCTTAAAATATAATGAATTATTATTGGAGCGAAATAGAATATTTAAGAGCTCAAGTGCCTTAAACCCAATAATTATTAATTTAGATGCTCAAATTTCTCAATTACGGAAAAGCATCTCACAAAGTTTAGAGAATTTTAAATCGGTATTAACAATTTCATTAAATGATGTGATGCGACAAGAAGTTCGTTTAAACTCAAAAATCACATCTGTACCAAAACAAGAACGAGAGTTTAGAGATATTCAGCGTCAGCAACAAATTATAGAATCGTTGTATTTATATTTGTTACAAAAGCGTGAAGAAAATGCAATTTCTTTAGCGGTAACATTACCCAATGCAAAAATTATAGATAAAGCTTATGGTAGTAATAGTCCAGTTTCTCCAAATCGGAAAATGGTATATGTTGCAGCAGTTTTATTGGGCTTTATTGCTCCTTTTGGTGTCATTTATTTATTATTTTTATTAGATAATAAAGTACATACCCGTAAAGATGTAGAATTGGTGGTAAAAGCACCTATGCTAGGGGATATTCCAAATTCAAAATCTGAAAATAAAATAGTGGTTTCAGAATTAGATAGAAGTAGTATTGCAGAGTCTTTTAGATTGTTAAGAACCAATATTAATTTTATGCTTTCTAGTGTAAAAGAAGCTTCAAAATCAATTTTTATAACGTCAACATTAAGTGGTGAAGGGAAAACGTTTATTGCCATTAATTTAGCTTCTGTATTTGCCTTGTCTTCTAAAAAAGTATTGTTGGTAGGTGCCGATATTAGAAATCCTAAAATTTCAGAATATTTAAAATTAAAAGGAAGTAAAGGCTTAACTCATTTTTTAATGGATGATACTATTAAAGTTACTGATGTTGTAGAATCTGTAGCCGAATATGGTTTTGATATGATTAATTCTGGAGCCGTGCCTCCTAATCCTTCAGAACTTTTAATGAACGGAAGATTTAGTGAAGTAATGGCGTATGGAAAAAAACACTACGACTATGTAATTGTAGATACGTCACCTGTTAATTTAGTAACAGATACCTTGTTGATAAGTGATTATTCTGATTTGTTTATGTATGTAATTAGAGCAGATTATATGGATAAACGAATGCTGGAAATACCAAAAATCATGTATGAGGAAAAACGCTTACCTAACATGGCTGTATTGGTAAATGACACCAATTATGAAAAAGTATATGGGTATGGCTATGGTTATGCTTACGGCTATGGATACCATAACGACAAGCAGAAAAAAAGATGGTCTACTAAATCTTGGTTTAAAAAGACAAACGGTTAATTGTTGTTTGGGATGCTGAAAAATAGACTACTACAGTCGCTTTGAGTGCTTGTATGTAGCAAAGCAGAATACAAGTGTATCGAGAAGTCTAAATGAGTTCTAATGTAAACTTCTCGATAGCCCTGTTGAACTTCTCGATACAATTTTTCTCCATTACATTTCGTAAAACCACTCGAAGAGACAGCCAAAACTAAGACTAAATACTACCATACAAAAGTATCTACCCTGTCACTTCGAGTGCTTGTCTGTAGCGAAGCGAAATACAAGTGTATTGAGGTCGAGGTCTAAATGAGTTCTAATGTAAACTTCTCGATAGTTCTGTTGAACTTCTCGATACAATTTTTCTTCATTGCATTTCGTAAAACCACTCAAAGGGACAGCCAAAACTAAGACTAAATACTACCATACAAAAGTATCTACCCTGTCACTTCGAGTGCTTGTATGTAGCAAAGCGGAATACAAGTGTATCGAGAAGCCTAAATGAGTTATAACAATAACTTCTCGATAGCTATGCTGAGCCTTTCGACTACGCTCAAGACAGGCTTTGTCGAAGGGTGATTCAGGATCTGTTTGTAATGAACTCCAAAGTTACAGATTACTTCATTTCACTGCGTTACATTCGTAATGACGGTTTTTTTGGTTGAAAAATTAACATTCGTAATTTTCAATTCCCAATTCTCAATTTGAAACTCCTAAGTTACAGATTCCGGTCTACACCGGAATGACGGTTTAATTTGTAAAAAATCAAAGTCAAAAACCCTTGTAGTCACTTCGTGCGCTTGTGTGCAGTAAATTGAAATATAAGTGTATCAAGAAGTTGAAAAAGGACAATTATAATCTAAAATATTCTTTTTTAAAAGGGGTTTTACTAATTTAACAATAGAAGGATTGTCAATACTTTCTAATGAATCAAGATGTCTATGATTGTGGACATCGCTAGCGACAAGATCAATTAAATTATCTTTTAAAAGTTTTAAAGCAATAGTTTGAATATGCTTTCCATAATGCGTAGAAAGTGAAAGAAGATTCAATTGGAAAATGCAACCAGCATCTTTTAGTTTTTGATATTCTGTATAGTTTTTATGTAAATACACATATCTTTCTGGATGTGCTAAAATGGGTTTGTAACCAGCCATTTGTATATTAAAAAGAATTTCATAAACCTTATAAGGTAAATTAAAATAGGGCAATTCAATTAATATATGTTCACCATCTAGAGTTATTAACTCTTTAGATTTTAAGAGGTTGTTGAAATTTCCATCAACCATATATTCAGCGGCAGCGGTTATTGAAATATCTGAAATTTCAAGACTTTTTAGATAACTTTTTAATTCAATAAGTTTTTTATTAATAATTGTAGGTGTATTGAACCATACACCCTCCATGATATGTGGTGTGCATATAAAATTACGGATACCATAGCCGTTCATTCTTTTAATCAACGATACAGATTCGTCTAAGTTTTTTGAACCATCATCAATACCAGGAAGTAAATGTGTGTGAAAATCAATAAAATCATGGGGAATGATATCTATTAAAGGTGTTTTTTTACGGTTGAAAAAATGAAACATGCAATATTATTTGATTTAGTAGCTTAAAGAATTTAGAATGTAAAGTTATAAAAATATGGTAGTTATTTGTCCCTTCGAGTGGTTTTTCGAAATGCAATGAAGAAAAATTGTATCGAGAAGCTAAACGGAATTATTGAAAAGTTGTTACTAAAATGCTTTAATTGTTCTCGATACACTTATATTTCGCTTTGCTACATACCAGCACTCGAACTGACATTGTTTTGTCCCTTCGAGTGGTTTTTCGAAATGCAATGAAGAAAAATTATATCGAGAAGTTCTGCAGAACTATTGAGAAGTTAAACGGAATTATTGAGAAGTAGTTATTAAAACGCTCTAATAGTTCTCGATACACTTGTATTCCGCTTTGCTGCATACCAGCACTCGAACTGACATTGTTTTGTCACTTCGAGTGGTTTTTCGAAATGTAATGTAGAAAAATTGCACTTCGACTACGCTCAGTAGAGCTATCGAGAAGTTCTGCAGAACTATTGAGAAGTTGTTATTAAAACGCTTTAATTGTTCTCGATACACTTGTATTCCGCTTTGCTACATACCAGCACTCGAACTGACATTGTTTTGTCACTTCGAGTGGTTTTTACGGAATGTAGTGGAGAAAAATTGTATCGAGAAGTTGTTTGTTAAGGTATGTGATGTTTTATAAATAATTGATATTCTAAAAGAATTTAATTTAAATAATAATGAGTAATGTTCTTTTTTTATTGAAGATTAAATATTTTATAGTTTATTTTACTATCAAATTGATAATGCGTATTTATTTTTAAAAAAAAAAATTGTTTTTTTAAAATTAATGTATAGATTTGTCTTCTAATTACTGATTATGAGCATTAAAAACACTTGGAATAGCTTTTATTTTTACTTTTATTTTAGCAATAAAAGAGAGGCTTAGTATGTGTTTATAAAATGAAATAAATAATAAAGTCTCGAAATATTTCGGGACTTTTTTTTGGTTAAAAAGTAAAAATGAAAGTAGCAATACAAGGAATAAAAGGATCGTTTCACCACATAGTAGCTGAACAATATTTTGGTCAAAATATTGAATTGTTAGAATGCTTATCATTTAGTGAAATGCCAGATTTATTACACAATAAAACTGCTGAGGTTGTTATTATGGCTATTGAAAATTCAATAGCTGGTGCAATTTTACCAAATTACGCGTTAATTGATGAACATCACTTAACAATTTGTGGAGAGCATCACTTACCAATTCATCATCATTTAATGGGTTTAAAAGGTCAAAATATAGACAATATTAAAGAAGTGTATTCTCATCCAATGGCATTGTTGCAATGTCATAAATATTTTAAACAATACCCACATATTAAATTAATTGAAGATAAAGATACTGCTGTTGTAGCTCAAAGAATTCAAGAAAAAAAATTGGAAGGAGTTGGTGCTATAGCGAGTGATTTGGCAGCTAAAACCTACGGTTTAGAAATTTTAGCTTCTGAAATTCAAACGATAAAAGAAAATGCTACACGATTTTTTATTTTAACAAATTCATCAACAAAAAATAGTGTTTCTGCAAATAAAGCTTCCATAAAATTTATCACAGGACATGATGCGGGAAGTTTAGCCGAAATTTTAACAATATTAGCCAAACATCAATTAAATCTTTCAAAAATACAATCGATGCCAGTAATTGAAACGCCATGGAAATATGCCTTTTTTGCAGATTTTACGTTTGATAGTTATGCTGATTATTATGATGCTATCAATGAAATTAAAGGAAAAGTTGAGACCTTGAAAATTCTAGGTGAATACAATAAAGGAAAAAGATAATGATACAAAAAGCAGATAGATTACATAATGTGGAAGAATACTATTTCTCAAAAAAATTGAGGGAAGTAGCTGGCTTGATGGCTAAAGGAAAACCTGTAATTAATATTGCGATTGGGAGTCCAGATTTGCAGCCGCCTTTAAATGTGATTGAAGCATTAAAAGACACCATGCAATTAGAGATTGCTCATAAATACCAAAGTTACCAGGGCATTCCTGAGTTGCGTTCTGAAATTAGCAATTTTTATAAAAACAATTATGATGTAGCGTTAGATGCTACTTCAGAAATTTTACCATTAATGGGTTCAAAGGAAGGAATTATGCATATTTCTTTGGCTTTTTTAAATAAAGGCGATAAAGTGTTAATTCCAAATCCTGGGTATCCAACATACACATCAGTCACTAAATTAGTAGAGGCTGAACCTGTATTTTATAATTTAACACAGCAACAGAATTGGTTACCAAATTTTGAAGAATTAGAAAAAGAAGATTTATCTAAAGTAAAAATTATGTGGGTGAATTATCCGCATATGCCAACAGGAGCAGTAGCTTCAAAAAGTGATTTTGAGCAATTAGTAGCCTTTGCAAAAAAGCATCACATACTACTTGTAAATGACAATCCGTATAGTTTTATATTGAATAACAATCCGCAAAGTATTTTAGCTGTTGAAGGTGCAAAAGAAGTAGCTATTGAGTTAAATTCGTTGAGTAAAACATTTAATATGGCAGGTTGGCGAGTAGGAATGGTTGTTGGTGATGCTGAAATTATAAATACCATATTAAAAGTAAAAAGTAATATGGATTCTGGTATGTTTTTAGGAATTCAAAAAGGAGCCGTTGAAGCGCTAAAATTATCAACCAGTTGGTTTGATTCACAAGATGAAATTTATAAAAAAAGAAGAACAATAGTTTGGGAAATATTTGATGCTTTAAAATGTACGTATGATACTGCAATTGGAGGCTTATTTGTTTGGGCAAAATTACCTGAAGGCTTAAAATCAGAAGAATTTACAGATGCTTTATTGTATGAAAAGGATGTATTTATTACCCCAGGAACTGTTTTTGGTTCAAATGGAGAAGGGTATATTAGAGCATCATTATGTGTTTCCTCAACAATTTTAGAAGAAGTATTAAGTAGATTAATAACCGTAAAGAGTTAGCATATGGAAAAGTTAGTGGTGATTGGTTTAGGTTTAATAGGAGGTTCTTTAGCGTTAGATTTAAAGAAGCGAAACGGCTATAAAGTATATGGTGTAGATCAAAATAAAGCTCATATACAAAAAGCGTTGGAGCTTGGTGTAATTGATGTTGAAATTGAGTTTTCTGAAATAGCAGATGCTTCAGTTGTAATAATTGCCGTTCCTGTTGATGTGATTCCGAAAGTTGCAAAGCAAGTATTGGATGTAGTTTCAGATAACACTTTAGTTTTTGATGTGGGTTCAGTAAAAAATGAAATTTGTAAAGCAATTGCTTCACATTCAAATCGTAAAAATTATGTAGCTGCGCATCCTTTAGCTGGAACTGAGTTTTCAGGACCTGAAGCTGCAATTTTAAACCTATTTGATGAAAAGGTAAATATTTTATGTGAAGTTGATAAAACGGATTGGAAAATTTTGGACAAAGCATTAAGTATATTCAAAAAATTAAATATGCGAATTAAAATGATGAGTCCGGAGGAACATGACAGGCATATTGCGTATGTTTCACATTTATCTCATGTAAGTTCATTTATGTTGGGGAAAACGGTTTTAAGTATTGAAAAAAATGAACAACATATTTTTGACATGGCAAGCACAGGTTTTGCTTCAACAGTGCGTTTAGCAAAAAGTTCAGCAACTACTTGGGCACCTATTTTTCTTCAGAATAAAGAAAACATTATACGTTCGTTAGATGAATATATTAAAAATTTAAACGAATTTAGAGAAATGATTGTCACTGATAATAGTGAAACATTAAAAGAAACAATGAACGACACAAATTATATTAAGTCAATTTTAAATGGAATAAAATAGGGCAATTAGTTAAAAAACAACTTAGAATGAATTCTTTAGATGTACTTAATTTTTTGTCATTTCGAGTGATTTTCAATAGAAAATTGTATCGAGAAAAGAGAAATTAATCTTAGTGAATGTTTTCGATATAATTTTTGTTTTATTTTATTACACAAAAATTACTCGAACTGACATTTTTAGTAGGGAGCCTAAATAGTCAATAAAAAAATAAATAAGAAATAAAAAACAACTAAAAAAGACACAGCAAAATGGAAATTAAAAAAGAAAACAGACAGTGGTTAGATGCTATGGGTTTAGATCACCCAATTGTAATTGCAGGACCTTGTAGTGCCGAAACGGAAGAGCAGGTTTTAAAAACAGCTCATGAACTTAAAAACACAGATACAAATGTGTTTAGAGCAGGTATTTGGAAACCTAGAACACGTCCGGGAGGATTTGAAGGTGTTGGTGCTTTAGGATTACCTTGGTTACAAAAAGTGAAGGAAGAAACAGGAATGTTAGTGACTACTGAAGTTGGAAACGCAAACCACGTAGAATTAGCTTTAAAGCATGACATTGATATTTTATGGATTGGTGCACGAACGACTGTAAACCCGTTTGTTGTACAAGAAATTGCTGATGCTTTAAAAGGTGTTGATATACCAGTATTGGTAAAAAACCCTGTAAACCCAGACTTACCTTTATGGTTAGGTGCTGTAGAGCGTTTTAAAACTGCAGGAATTACTCAGTTAGGTGCAATTCATAGAGGGTTTTCAACATATAACTCATTACATTACCGTAACAAACCAAAATGGCACTTAGCGATTGAATTAAAAAAAGAATTTCCAAATTTACCTTTAATTTTAGATCCTTCACATATTTGTGGTCGTAGAGACACTATTTTAGATGTATCTCAAACAGCATTAGATTTAAATTATGATGGATTTATGATTGAAACTCATATTGATCCAGATAAGGCTTGGAGTGATGCTGCACAGCAAATTACACCAGCACGATTAGCACAAATTACGGCAGATTTAAGAATTCGTAAAGAAAGTAGTACGGAGGTTGAATTTCAGCGTAAATTAAATATGCACAGAAAAGAACTAGATTTAATTGATAATAATATTATTGATGTGCTAGCTGATAGAATGGGTATTGCTGCTGAAATTGGAAAATTAAAGCATAGTGAAAATGTAGCTATTTTACAAAGTGGAAGATGGTCTGATATTATTTCAAAAATGGTTGAATTAGGCGTTGCAAAAGGGTTGAGTAAAGAATTTGTGGAAGAAATATTTAGAGCTATTCACGTAGAGTCTATTAATATACAGCACAACGTAAAGTAATTAAATATGTCACATTGAGCCTTTCGGCTATCGCTCTAGACAGGCTGAAGTAGAAATGTTTAGTGTATATTAACCTGTGGGTGCAATTAGTTTTTGATGTGAATTTTTCGTCACTTCGAGTGATTTTTAAGAGGAAATTGTATCGAGAATAGAAAAAGTAACGTTAAAAACCGTTCTCGATATATCGCAATTGCATCAACTGGCTCTTTCACTAAAAAAATGACCATTAAAAAAGGTTGTTTAAAAGTCGCTTTACGTCAAACTGGACTTGATTCAGTTTCTCTATTTTGAGATCCCGAATCAAGTTCGGGATGACGAATTGAAAACTTTTTAAACAACCTTTTTATTTAAACTAGTTTACTGTTTTAAACGTTTAAAAATATAGCGTGTGATATAAATTCCTTTCCCATCACCTTTTCCAGAATCACTTTCAACACCACTAGTAACAAAAGCTAAATCCCAACCTTCAGTAACCATTGTGTTAATTTTAGAACTCATAAGCGCATCGTTTGAAGCAATATTTTTAAAATTAATACCAGCAATACTGTAGAAATTCACCAGTTTTGTTTCTTCAAACTGATCAATTTTAGCATCACTTCTTTTTGATTTATTTTGTTTCTTGTTTTCGGCAGTTCTTAATGATGTAAATTCTTTGTAATCTTTATCTTCATCAGAAGAAATAATTCTAGACCTACCCAGCCCCATTGGTACAATTGACTCAACACTAGTAATTACTTTGTATTCGTAACTTTGAGCAGTTGTTTCAATAATGGTTGTTAGCGTAATAATTGCGACTAATAATAATTTTTTCATAATAGGTTTTAACTTTTAATTGTTAGTAATAGTTACTCAAATGTAGTCTATTTATTTAAACTATATTTGTTGAAGTTTTAGCAAAAAACATGCCAAATAAATTAAATTTAAAAATTTGAAGGGAGTTGTCACAAAATCTACAGGAAGTTGGTATACCGTTTACATGGAAAATGGCAATAGGGTAGATTGTAGGCTGAAAGGTAAATTTAGAATAAAAGGAATAAAAAGCACCAACCCAGTTGCTGTAGGCGATTCTATAAATTTTGAATTTGAAGAAGGAAAAGAAACGGGTGTAATTAATGAAATACTTGACAGGAAAAATTACATTATTAGAAAATCTGTAAACCTATCTAAGCAAACACATATTATTGCAGCTAATATTGATATTGCATTTTTATTGGTAACTATAGATAATCCACCAACATTTCCAGGTTTTATAGATCGGTTTTTAGCAACTGCTGAAGCATATCATATTACTTCAGTAATTTTATTTAATAAGTTAGACTCTTACAATGATGATCAATTAGAAAAATTAGCTTCATTAGAAGCTATATATACAGATATTGGTTATAAATGTATGGCAATTTCAGCAACAAAAAATATTGATATTGATAACGTAAAAGCCTTAATGAAAGGTAAAACTACCATGTTTTCTGGACATTCAGGTGTTGGGAAATCTACCTTAATAAACGCAATAGAACCTTCATTAAATTTAAAAACAGCCGAAATATCTAAACAACACAAGCAAGGTTTACATACAACTACTTTTGCTGAAATGTTTGAATTGAGTTTTGGCGGATTTATTATTGATACGCCAGGTATTAAAGGATTTGGAGTGGTTGATTTTGAGCCTTCTGCAATTACAGATTATTTCCCAGAGTTTTTTAAATTAAAATCTCAATGTAAATTTAATAACTGTATGCATATTAACGAGCCTAAATGTGCTATTAAAGAAGCTGTAGAGAATGAAGAAATAGCGTATTCAAGATACAATAGTTATTTGCAAATGGTTGAAGGAGATGAAGAACATTATAGAACCGATATTTATAGTTAAAGTATGAAAGCTGTTATTCAACGTGTTTCTGAAGCCTCTGTTACTGTTAATGGAGTTGTAGTAAGTGAAATTGGTAACGGACTATTAATTTTACTAGGTATTGAAGCTGAAGATACGACTGATGATATTGAATGGCTTTCAAATAAAATTATAAACCTTCGTATTTTTAACGATGAAAATGAAGTAATGAATAAATCATTGTTAGATGAAGATGGAGAAGCTATTATTGTAAGTCAATTTACACTGCACGCAAGCACAAAAAAAGGAAATAGACCTTCCTATATGAAAGCAGCAAAACCTGAAATCTCAATTCCTTTGTATCAACAATTTATTACTGCTGTTGAAGATAAAATACATAAAAAAGTTGGTACAGGTAAGTTTGGTGCAGCTATGAAAGTAGCACTAATTAACGATGGTCCGGTTACTATTGTAATTGATTCAAAAAAAAGAGAGTAGATAGTCGTTTTCAATACGTTTTTTTTTATTTTTATTAAAAATTAAATTTCTATGATAAAACACCACCTCTTTGTACTTTTTGTACTTTTTTTTAGTTCCCCATTTTTTGCACAAGATTATAATTTTAATGTATTATTAATTCCCGAAAATCTTAAAGAAGACGCGAATTCAATAGTTAGATTAGAAAATATATCTATTGATATGAAATCTCAAAATGAGATGATTGTTATTACAGAAAGAGCGGTTACAATTTACAATGAGCTAGCTGATGATATAGCCAATATAAGGCTTGATTATGATAAGAGAAGATCTATTAAAAGTATCACGGCTATTGTTTATGATGCATTTGGTAATGAAGTAAAAAAAATAAAAAAGAGAGATTTTAAAGATTATAGCGCCTATGATGGAATATCACTTTATAATGATGGTAGGCTTTTGTATTATGATCATACCCCTACATCTTATCCCTATACAATTTATTATAAATACGAGATAAAAACATCAAACACAGCATTTATTAATAGATGGATACCTGTTAGAGGTTATTATCAAAGTGTAGAAAAAGCTAGTTTTAGTTTAAAATATCCTTTAGATGTTATTGTTAGAAAATCAGAAAGAAACTTCACTGATTTTGCGATAACTGTAAATGAAAATCCGGGTAAAATTAATTATAAAATTGACAAAGTTCCTGCTATAAAATATGAATCATATGCTCCATTATTTTATGATGTTTTTCCAAATGTGAAATTAGGAGTTAATAAATTTAATTTAGAAGGTGTTGATGGTGAAGCTAATAATTGGAGTGAATTTGGAAAATGGTATTATGATAATTTAATTAAATATAATTTAAATTTAAAGGAAGAAACAAGAGAGAAAATAAAAGCATTAACAGCTCATGTTGATGACCCAATTGAAAAAGCAAAAATTGTATATGAATATGTACAAAATAAAGTGCGTTACATAAGCGTACAAATTGGTATTGGAGGTTTTAAACCAATGCCCGCAACTTATGTAGATAATTTAGGTTACGGAGATTGTAAAGCGTTAACAAATTATACAGCTTCACTTTTAAAAGAAGTTGGCATTGAATCGTATCATACACTTGTTTATGCTGATGATAAAATTGATATGGATGCAAAAGTAGCATCACCAGAAGGGAATCATATGATTTTATACGTACCAATTTCAGGTCAAGATATTTGGTTAGAATGTACAAGTCAAAAAAATCCTTTTGCCGAAATAGGAGATTTTACAGATGATAGAGATGCGTTGGTAATTACACCTGAAGGAGGTATAATAAAACATACCAAAGTATATAAAGTTGAAGAAAATTTACAATTCACAAAAGGAAGCTACGAGATTGATGATAATGGTACTATTAAAGCAACGATTTTTATTCAATCTTCAGGAACACAATACGGAGATAATTTACAAAAATACGATGGTAAAAGTCAGAAAGATTTAGACATATTATTTAAAAAGTATTTATCGAATATAAATAATATCAAATTTTCTAAAATTGACGTATTCAACAATAAAGAGAAATCTAGGTTTGAAGAACAGTTAGAATTTAACGCTACAGATTATGTCTCATTTAGCGGTACGCAACTATTAATGCCTATCAATGCTTTTAATAAAATGACATCTGTTCCAAAACGTGTAAGAAACAGAAAATTACCTTTTGAAATTTCAAGCGGTTTTCTTGATATTGATGAGATAGAAATAAAACTACCAACTACATATCATGTTTTTTATATTCCAGAAAATGTTGAAATAAAATCAAAGTTTGGAACCTATTCAATGAAATTAATAAAAATGGATGAACAAACTTATAATTATAAGCGAAAATTTAAACTAGAAGAAGGTAAATTCCCTAAAGAAGAATATGATGCATATAGAAATTTCATAAAAAAAATTAGAAAATATGATAATTTAAAAATTGTTTTAAATAAATAATCAGCTATGAAAAAGATACTAATTACAATGGTTTTAATTTTTATGGCCAATCAATTAATTGCTCAAAATCACAAGTTTGGTAAAGTCTCAAAAGAAGAACTACAAGAAGAGTTTTACCCACAAGATTCATCAGCAAATGCAGCTTATTTGTATAAAAAACGAAGAAGTTATACCGTAGTATTAGCTGGGCAAATTAAAATAATTACTGAAATTCATGTAAGATTAAAAATATACAACCAAGAAGGGTTTGATTGGACTACAGAAAATATAAGTTTATATGGAACTTTAAATAGTAATAGAGAAAGATTTTCTAATTTAAAAGCAGTGACATACAACCTTATTGATGGAGATATTGTAACAACAAAATTAGATAAAAACAATATTTTTAGCGAAGAGAAAAGTAAAAGTTGGACAGCAAAAAAATTTACAATGCCCAATGTAAAAAAGGGGTCTGTGTTAGAGTGGACATATAAAATTTATTCGCCATATTTTTATAATATAGATGATATTATAGTTCAATATAAAATTCCTGTTAAAAGATATGAGACTAAATTAGAGTTGTTAGAGTGGTTTCAATTTAGTAAGCGTCATAAAGGATATTATCCATTTAGAATAGAAGAATCAACTAAAATTAATCATGACTTTAACACGAATGATAAAATAATTAAAATAGTTGAAAATAATGTCCCTGCATTGAAAAATGAGCCATATGTAAATAATATATACAATTATGCAGCAGGTTTACAGCTAGAAGTAGCTTCATTAAGTGCTCCTACACTAGGGTTGTATGAAAATTACACTACAAGTTGGAAAGAGGTAGCAAAGGATATTATGATGAATTCTTCATTTGAGGGTGAGCTGAAGAAAATAAGTCATTTAAAAGATGATATAAGCATATTAAAAAGCGAATTAACAAATTTTTCAACAAAAGTAGTTGGGGCTTTAGAATACGTAAAGAGTAAAATTAAATGGAATGGAAATTATGATAAATACACTGAAAATGGTTTGCGGAAAGCATACAGTGAAGGTGTTGGAAATTGTGCTGATATTAATTTAACATTGGTAGCTGTTTTAAGAGAATTAGGACTTAATGCAAATCCAGTTTTAGTTAGTACTAGAAGTAATGGAATTCCTATTTTCCCTACAAATAGAGGGTTTAATTATGTTATAGCGGTGGTTGAAACTGATGAAGGAAAAATAGTATTAGATGCTTCAGAGAAATATAGTTTACCTAATATATTACCATTAAGAGCTATGAATTGGAATGGAACAATTGTTAGAGGTGATAAAACGATAGGATTTGTAAAATTAAGTTCATCTAAGGTTTCTCGTAAAATAGCAAGGTTAAATTATAAAATTACTGAAGACGGAATAGTTGAAGGTGTGAATCGTATTACGTATGAGAATTATTCTTCGTTAGCTTATAGAAACAAAAATGGAAATTTAAAGGAAGAAATTATTATTAGTAATATTGAACAATTAAATAATGATTTAGAAGTGTTAAATTTTCGTGTCTCAAATTTAAATTCTGTTTCTAAGCCAGTTGTAGAGATGTATAAATTTGAAATAGAAGACGGTGCTGAGGTAATAGGTAATCATATATACATAAAACCTATGTTGTTTCTGTCTAATAATGAAAGCCCATTCAAATTAGATACTAGAAAATATCCTATAGATTTTGGATTTCCGTGGGAAGAAAAAGTGACAGTTGGTATTCAAATTCCAGAAGGATATGTTATTGAGTCTATTCCAGAAAGTTTAGCAATTGGTCTAAGAGATAATGTAGGGGTTTATAAATTTTCAATTGTTAATAACGGAAATTCAGTTCAATTAATTTCAACTTTAAAAATGAATGAAGGAATTGTTCCTGCCTATTACTATTCAGAAATAAAAGAGTTTTATAAAATGATTGTAACTAAAAATTTAGAACAAATAGTATTAAAAAAAAGCGAATAGTATAAGTTAAAAAATAATTAAAAAAGCACCTTAGTATACAATGTTAAGGTGTTTTTTAGTATCATTGTATTTTAAACTAATACATAAATCAGAATGAAAAAAGTAATAATTTTAGTTGTGGCTGTTGCATTAAGCACAATGTCATTTGTAAGTACTTCTATAAAGAATGAGGAAATTTTAAAAGTTTCAGTTGAAGATTCAACCATTCATTGGAAAGGATATAAGCCAACGGGTTCTCATGAAGGAACAATTAATTTAATTTCAGGTGAGTTAAACATAGAAGAAGGTGTTCTTAAAGGTGGCTCTTTTACTGTTGACATGCCTTCAATAAAAGATGTTGATGAAAGTGCTAGGTTAGAAAAGCATTTAAAATCTGCTGATTTTTTTGATGTTGAAACGTTCAATACTTCAACTTTCACAATAAAAAGTACTGAAGACAAAGATGGAAAAATAGTTGTTACAGGTGATATGACTATCAAAGGTGTTACAAAACAACTTTCATTTTTAGCAACAGTAACTCAAACCGATGAAAAGTTAACATTAACAAGTGAAACTATTCAAATAAATAGAGCTGAATTTAATATAAAGTACAAATCAAAAACGTTTTTTAATAATTTAAAAGAAAAGTTTATTAATAATGACTTTGATTTACAAGTTACAATTGTTGCTTCTAAATAAGTATAATACTTAAAATTATAAAAGTTAAAAGGCGAACATATTGTTCGCCTTTTTAACTTTTAACCTCTCCTGTATTTTTTGGGTAATAAGTTTGTTTTTAGAGATTTATACTGTTTTTTATTAGATTTAATTTCCGCTAAACGGTAACCCAAAAATACCTACTGCAAGTTCTGCCCAAATAAGGAACAGCATTAAAAGAATACCTACAATCATTATAATTCGATTTCTTTTTCCTTTTATTTTCCTCATTATAAATTCGAGGATTATACCAGTTCCAACAAGTAAAACTCCAGCAATCATAAAATCAAAAAGAGTCCAATTTACTTCATCTGTTAACTGCATAGCAATTAATGGTAGAAGTAATATGATTACTGAAATCAATACAATAATAATAAGCCTTTTGCTCTGTATAATCATAAATGTTACTTACTCATTTCAGTAAAATACTTATAAAATAACGGAATGGTTTCAATTCCTTTTAAATAATTAAATACGCCAAAATGTTCGTTTGGAGAGTGAATAGCATCACTGTCTAAACCAAAGCCCATTAAAATAGTTTTACTTTTTAATTCTTTTTCAAATAGCGCTACAATTGGAATACTACCTCCTGAACGTTGTGGAATTGCCGGAACGCCAAAAGTTTCAGTATATGCTTTATTTGCCGCTTTATAACCAATATTATCTGTTGGTGTAACATAACCTTGTCCGCCATGATGAGGTGTAACTTTTATTTTTACAGATTTAGGAGCAATACTTTCAAAGTGTTTTGTAAATAATTCAGTGATATTTTTCCACTCTTGGTTTGGAACTAAACGCATAGATATTTTAGCATATGCTTTACTGGCAATTACTGTTTTTGCGCCTTCACCAGTATAACCTCCCCAAATTCCGTTCACATCTAATGTTGGTCTAATTGAATTACGTTCATTTGTTGTATATCCAGTTTCACCATAAACATCATCAATATCTATTGCTTTTTTATAGTCATCTAAAGAAAATGGCGCTTTTGCCATTTCAGCTCTTTCATTTAATGATAACTCTTCTACACCATCATAAAAACCAGGAATTGTAATATGATTATTTGAATCATGCAGCGAAGCAATCATTTTAGTTAGTACATTAATTGGGTTTGCAACAGCACCACCATACAAGCCTGAATGTAAATCTCTGTTTGGGCCAGTAACTTCAACTTCAACATAACTTAAACCACGTAAACCCGTAGTAATTGATGGTTGTGAGTTAGAAATCATTCCTGTATCTGAAATTAAAATAACATCGTTACTTAATTTTTCTTGATTTCTTTCAACAAACCAAGCCAAACTAGACGAGCCAATTTCTTCTTCACCTTCTACCATAAACTTAACATTACAAGGAAGGTTGCTATTTTTAGTCATATATTCTAACGCCTTAACGTGCATATACATTTGACCTTTATCATCACAAGCACCACGAGCAAAAATAGCGCCATCAGGATGTTTTTTAGTAGTTTTTATAACGGGCTCAAAAGGAGGTGAATCCCATAATTCAATTGGGTCTGCAGGTTGTACATCATAATGTCCATATACAAGTACTGTAGGTAAGTTTTCATCAATTATTTTTTCTCCATATACAATTGGGTAGCCTGGCGTTTCACATATTTCTACGGTAGTACATCCGGCTTTTTCAAGTGCATTTTTTACAGCATCAGCAGTGTTTAAAACATCTTGACTGTAAGCTGAATCTGCACTAATTGATGGTATTTTTAAAAGATCAATAAGCTCATTAATAAATCTATCTTTATGTTGATTAACGTATGATTTAATATTTTTCATGAATGTATAATTTGTTTATTCAAAAATACACAATTTTATTCGGATTAAAATTGATAAAAAATATTCGTTTACCGCTTTGCAATTTTAAAGTATTGTGTATATTTGCAGCCACAATTAAGCGGGCGTGGTGGAATTGGTAGACACGCTAGACTTAGGATCTAGTGCCGCAAGGTGTGAGAGTTCGAGTCTCTCCGCCCGCACAAAGCTCTTCAGAAATGAAGAGCTTTTTTTTTGACTACAATTTAGCCTAAATATACAAGGTGGATTGGCGAGGAGTTTACCTTGAACGCAGTTAAAACAAGTCACTTTTACCACACAAGGAGTTCTACAATTCAAGGTGTTTTTAATTTAAAACTCCACTATTCAATGAATTAAAAAATCATAAAATGATATTTATCATTAAATAATTGGCTTTTGAGAGGTAAATTTATAATTACATTTTTTCTTTAAAGAAAGTATAAGAAAAAAGAGATTACATACAATTCCTCATATATAAATTACTGTACACTCCAAACAGTAAATAAACCTCATTTATTTTAAGTTTAGAATACATATTTTATCTATTCTACTTAATAAACACCCTAGTTTGATGTGAATTTAACTATTAATAAGCGGTAGCCGAAAAGCTAAGAGAGTAGGCAAACTTTAAATATATGTACTATGAGAACAATACATTTAAAATTACTGATGGCAATTTTAATAATTGGAATTGCATTAACGGCTTGTAATAATGATGACAACGATGATGGATTGGTAGTAGGGCCTGAAGATATCACAATTGCTATTGATGAAAATCAAGCATTTAACATGAAAAATTTTTCAGCTTCGTTTGAGCAATTATTTGTTTCAGACAGAAGACCAGCTTGGGGTTTTACCCATAATTATGTAAACGGAAAAGCGATAGAGACGTATCAAAATTATAAAATACATGGAATATTTGGAGATAAGATATTTACAATAGTTCATAACTTTAATACTGAAGGTATTATTGTTTCCTCTCAGAGATTAGAAGCACTTGGTTATTGGGAATCAGATGCAATTACTTTTACATATGTTTATGATTTAGAGGGCTACATTATAAAGTTAACTAAAACAGAAGATGGTGAGATTAGAGATGTTGTAAATATGGAGTATGACACAAATATGCAATTAATAAAAAAAATACATGAAGCATTAAGCGGTAAAATCGTTAAGAATAAAAATGAAGGAGGAGATGAAGAATGGGAAGAATTATTTACCTATGATACTGAAGGGAATGTTTTAAGCTATACAAATGAAAGATGGGATGATGTTTATGAGTATACCTATTTGAATGGAAATATGGTTGAAGAAAAGGAATATTATAATGGTAGTTTAGATGATACTTATATTTTTGAATACGATAGTGAAAATAGGTTAGTATCAAGATATAGAGTAGGTGAGAGCGAAGATAGAGATACCTATGAATACACTACCAACCTTATGCGCGAGATAGAATATAATGATGATTATCTTGATGAAATTACAGATTATATTGAAGGATTGTTTCGTGTAAAAAGATGGGATTTTAGATATGATAATGATGATATTTTTGAATATTGTAGAGCTAAAGAATATGGTGTAGATGAATATATAACTAAAAAAGAATATTATGAAGGAACACCTGATAATTTAGTGTTAGTAGGATATTCAATAATTGATAGTAGAGATTCTTCAACCAATAAAAAAACAAAAGAGAGTATTTATAATGAAGCAGGAACCAAAATATTTTATGCTGAGTTTGTTTTAAATGGAAGTTCAATAATTGAAACAAATTGGTTTGATGTTGAAGGTAATTCTTGGCAAACAAATGATTTTAGTGAAGAACAAGGTTGGATTTTTATCCTAGTTAGATAGTTTTCCGCTACTTGTAAACAATGAAAGTTAGCATATAAAAAGCTTCTCAATTTTGAGAAGCTTTTTTGTAGGTTATTATTTTGCGCAAAAGTTTAATAGCCGCCTCTGCCCATACCTGTTCCTTGTTTTTGACCGCTACCTCTAGATCGCTGTCCGCTTTGCATTTGAGGTCTTTCAGCAGCTTTAGGGTTTAGCTTTTTTAATTCACTTTGTTGATATTTAAGCCACGCTTTATATTGTTTTTCAGAAAGTTCTTTTTCAAGGGTGGTATTTAACTTGTTCTTTTGAAATTTTACTTTTGAACGAATTGGAGCTAGCATTTCATTTGCTTGCATTTGAGATTCTTTCATAGTACTAAAATCACGATTTAGTTTAGCTTCATTTCTTTTTTTAGTTAAAAAAGAAGTTACATCATCAAATGTTTCGTAATTAAATGTTTTTAACTCATTTATTTTGTTGTTATGTTGTGAAATTGCTTTAGATACAATGGTCTTTTTAGGGGCTTTTTTAACTTTTATTTTTTTTAGAACTATATCAATATCATACATTATAATTCCAACCATATTTTTAGGTTGTATTTTTTGTTGAGTTTGATTGTAACGTTGTCCTTGTTGTTGTGATGTATTTCCTCTTTGTTGAGAAAACGCAATTGTATTTAAAGTAAAAAAAAGGAGAGTTAAAATAAGGTGTTTTTGTAAATTCATTTTTAGATTTTATTTAATTGTGTTTAAAAAAGTTAGACTGTATAAAGCGTTAAAGGTTTAGTGTGTTAACAATACTTTAACGCTTTATTTTAAGTTAGTTTTACTTTAGTACGGTAAGATGTTTTTTTAATATATCGCTTAACGTTTTTTTACTAATTGGTTTTGAAATAAAATCATTACAACCAACAGCAATAGATTTATTAATATCTTCAGATGTTGAATAAGCTGTTTGTGCAATTATTGGTACATTGGGATTAAATTCTTTTATTAATTTTGTAGCTTCATAACCATTCATTAATGGCATTTTAATATCCATTAGAATAAGATTAATTTTAGGATTTTCTTTACTAATTTTAACAGCTTCTTTACCATTTTTTGCATGTAAAACAGTACAATCAATTTTTAATGAATCATGGAGCAATGTTTCTAAAAATAAATAATTAACTTCTTCATCTTCAGCAATTAAAATTATAGGTGTACCTTCCTTAGTTTCAGTTTTTAATTCTTTTGTTGAATTTTTTGAGATTATTTTAGTAGTTGGTTTATAGGGTATTATAACTGTAAATGTAGAACCAACTCCTTTTTTAGATTTTAAGGTAATGGTGCCTCCTAATAATTCGGCGTTTTCTTTAGCAATTGATAAGCCTAAACCTAAACCTCCAAACTTCTTTGAAAGTTCTTTTTCTTCTTGAGAAAATCGATCAAATATTGTTTTTTGATTGGCTTCATTTATTCCAACCCCAGTATCTTTTACATAAATTTCTAATTGTGGTTTTTTTGTATTGTTTAGCACATAGCCAAATTCAATATCACCTTCATTAGTAAATTTAAATGCATTTTCTAATAAATTACTTAAAATTTTATTTAGTTTTAATGCATCAGTAAATATAGTACTTTCAATATCTGAAAGTCCTTTTTTTAAGTACAGGGGTATTTTATTTTCTTTTGCTTTAATGTCAAATATTGAAAATAAGTGTAACATTTCGTTGTTTAAACATAGCTCTTTTTCAATGGCTGTAACCTGTTTTGTTCCTAGTCTTGATATTTCTAAAATATCATCTATAACTTGCATTAATTGGTTACCACTACTTTTAATAATACTGCCAAAATATTTTCTTTTGTCTAAAGTTGTATCAGGAGTGCATAAAAGTTCAGTAAACCCTAAAATACCATTCATAGGAGTTCTAATTTCATGTGACATATTGTTTAAAAATTCAGTTTTTAAACGATCACTTTCTTCAGCTTTTTCTTTTGCTTTTTTAAGTGTTTTGTTTTGCGTTTTTAATTTTAGCTCTGCATTTTTAATATCGGTAATATTAACCATAGATACAATAGCTGTTTTAGTATCATCTAAAAGTACCGATTTTATAATTACAGAAACAATACTTCCATCGCCTTTTACAAATTGTGTTTCTCTAACAAATTCTTTATTGTTTGATGCTATTGATATGAGTTCTTCTTTAAAAGTTTCAATTGATTTTAAGTTGAAGTTTTTACTTAAATGATTCATCAAATCATCTTTAGATTCAGATCCTAACAAATCTAATGTAATGCTATTTACATTTAACACTTTAACCTTAGAAACACATTCAGAAACAAAATCAGGGTGTTCATCTAAATATACTTTAAGTTTTGTTGACTTTAAGTTTTTTTCATTTAAAAAGGGAATTAATTTCGATAAATCTTCTTCCCAAAGAGATACGGGGCTTTTTTCAAATAAATTTCCAAACCTATTTTTACTTTCTAAAAGTAGTCTGTTTTTTTTAGATAATTCTAAACTAACAGTATTTAATTCCTCGTTTTGTTTTAGTAGTAATTTTTGATTTTCTTTAAGCGCAGTAATATTCTCTTTAATAGCTAAATAATTAATTATTTCTCCTTTTTCATTTTTTATTGGAGTTATGGTTGTTTGCTCCCAAAATAATTTTCCGTTTTTGGTTTTATTTTCAAATTCGCCTTTCCAAGTTTTTCCTGCTGTAATTGTTGACCATAAATAGGTGTAGTATTCTTTTGGATGATTTCCAGATTTTAAAAATTTCGGATTTTTTCCAATTGCTTCTTCAGGTGTATAACCAGTTACTTCAGTAAATTTAGGGTTTGTATATTCTATAATTCCATTAATATCAGTAATATAGATGGAGTTTGCACTTTGTTCAACTGCAGTTAATAATTTTTTATTTTCTTTTTCAGCATTTATACGTTGGGTTATATCTCTGTCAACTCCTCTATAACCTTGTAATTTTCCTTTGGAATCTAAAATTGGAACTGCATTACTTTCAAGATAGCGATACGTGCCATTTTTATGTAGCCATTTAATTTGCCAGTTCTCCCAACCTTTATTTGTTGCAATTAAGTTAGGGAGTTTCTGCTTAATGTTTTTAATATCAACTGGATGAATGAAATCAAAACTGCTATTTCCAACTATTTCATTAGGAGAATAACCAATAATATTTTCAACAATAGGGTTGCTATACGTATGAACACCATCTATATCAATTTCCCAAATCCATTCAGAAGTGTTTTCTACAATATCCTTAAATTTCTCTTTGGTATTAATAAGTTCTTGTTCAGCTAGTTTAGTTTCAGTAATGTCTTGTAGCGTACCATAAGATTTTATAAAATTCCCATCATTATCATCATTATAAATGTATTGCCCTTTTGAGTGTAGCCATTTAATAGTGCCGTTTTCTAATACAATACGATAATTGAGTGAATGTCCATTTTTTTCTTTTTTAGACTTTTCAAACTCAACACGTTGCCTTTCTTTATCTTCAGGATGTATATGTTTTAATATATATTCTAAGGATGGTGGTATATTATTTCTAGAAATTTCAAAAATATTGTAAATCTCATCAGACCAAGAAATCTTTTTATGGTATACATCTATTTCCCAATTCCCAACTTTTGCAATTTGTTGCGCTTCATTTAAGCTTTTAATATTTTTTTCTAATTTTTTTGAATTTTGATCTTGCTCAATTTGATGCGCAATTCTTGGTGCAACTAAATTTAAAATAATTTTAATAAGTTCAGTATTTTTAATAGATTTTAAGCCTATAAGACCTAGAGCACCTATAACTTCACCTTTAGAATTTAATAAAGGTGCTCCTGCATAACTTTCCGCATTCATATCAATTAAAATTTGATCTTTCGGAAATTTCTTCTGAATATTTGAAGGGTGAACACAATAATTACCTTTAATTACATTTTCACAAGGTGTATATTTTAAATCGTATTCTATATTTGGGAGTACTTCATTTTTAAGTGTTAAACCAACTGTTTTTACTTTGTGATTAGGTAATAACTCATCAATAAAAGCATATTCTATATTTAATATTTCAGTTAAAAAAGGAAGAATTGTATTGTAAATGTCAGTTCCTTTATCTCTCCATCCACCTGAAATATACCGCAATGTTTTGTCAATTAAAGTATTTTGTGTAATATCATGTGTAGTAGTAATTACAAACTTTTCTTTATTAAATTTAAACGACCTAAGTGATAATAAAACGGTTTTAATGGCACCCGTTTTTATTTGGACTTTAGTTTCAAAATTTGTAACAATCCCGTTTTTAGAAAATTTAGTATTTAAAGTTTCAGTATCTTTTGGATTCACAAAAAGAGTTACTTTATTGGCATTTTTACCAATTAATTCTTTTTCAGAAAAACTAGATAATTTAATAAAAGCTTTATTTACATAGGTAAATGTGCTATCCGAAACTTTGGTTACACTAATTGCATCAATTTGTGTATCAAAAATAGTTCTAAAATAGACTTGATTTTCTTCGGCAGATTCTTTTAATTTAATAAGTTGTTGTTCTGTGTTTTTTTGTTCGGTAATGTCTTGGAATGTGCCGTATGATCGTATTGGGTTTCCATTAGTATCATATTCACTTTTTCCTCTTTCAATAACCCATTTTACATCCCCATTTTTTAATAATGCCCTATGTTCTAATTTATATTCAGTTTTTTCAGTTATAGATTTATTAAAAGTGTAGTCCAATAATTCCCTATCGTCTGGGTGAATGTATTGAAGCATTGAATTATAAGATGGTTTATAAGTAGTAGGATTAATTTCTAAGAGTTTATAAATTTCGTCAGACCAAGTAAGTGTGTCATTTACTAAATCATAATCCCAGTTTCCTATTTTAGCAACTAACTGTGCTTCTTTTAATTTTAGTTCACTTTCTTCAACTATTTTTTTTGCTGCTGTAAGTTCTTTGTTTTGGTTTTTTAAATCTTCCTCAATTTGTTTTAATTTAGTAACATCTGTATAAACAGTAATTTTAGAATTATTTTCTAATAAAACAGATGAAACTATATAATCTTTTTCTGAAATTTTTAATTCAACATTAGTTCTCTTTTTCTTTTTTAATTCATCATAAAAGCAAAAAGAACAAGGCTCATCTAAATTATGAATGGCTTTAAAACATTTTTCACCTACAGCATTATAACCAATTCGGTCAATCATTGCACCATTTAAATATTCAATATTTTTATCTGCATCGCATAAGTAAACTCCATCTTGAAAGGCATCTAAAATGTCATTTAATTTTTCATGTTGTTTAATTATTTCATTTTCTGCAACTATACGTTTTGTAATGTCTTGCCCTTGCGCAATGGTTGAAAGTAATTTATTATCATTATCATAAATATTGGCTGAATTCCAAAGTGCAATTCTGGTTTCACCATTTTTACAAAGGATTGGAATTTCAATGGTTTCCCAAAAATCACCAGATAAAGTTCTGTCAATTGCTGCTTTTGTTTTTTTGATGCTTTCCTTTGGAAATAACACATCTAATTTTTTACCAATAACGTCTTCTGAAGTATAACCTGTTAAATGTTCAAAAGCCTGATTGAAACGTTTGATTTCGAATTTAGGGTTCCATACAATAATAGGTGCGTTGGCATAACCAATAAGATTTTCTAAATACTTTTGGGTAGTGTCTTTATTGTCACTTACAGTTTTAACAGCTGTTGTGGCATTTTTAATTATTTTAAACTCTTTTTCGTAGTACTCAACCTTTTTCAATAGCTCTTCATAGGTTGGATTAGATTTCATTCTATGGTATTTATTAGGTTTGGGTTAATTGTAATTTCCTTTAAACCTAAAATTTAAGATTTAAAAAGGAAGGCTAAAGCGCTAAAAATATAAAATTCTTATTAAATAATCTATGATATTTATCAACTGTAAATTAGCTTTTAACTAGTGTTGTTGCTTCTTTTTAATTGTAAAATTCACTTTTAATATTACTTGTAATTTAGTTAAAATTTTCATTATATGAAAATCATAAATTTACATATTGTGATTTATTGTTTCAGATAGGTTTAAAAAATAAGATAAGAGAGTGTTTTTTTTAGGATGTTTTAAAAATATAATTGAATCACTAAAAAAAATAGCTACTTAAGAGGAATTTCAATAAAATTAGTTGATTTTGGGAGTGTTTCAAAAATTGTTTCAAACTTTTTTGGAGGAGAAGTTAGCTTTCTTTTTATTAAATCTATCCAAGCTCCGTATACTTTTATTTCAGCTGACAGTTTGCCTTCTTCATTAAAAATTTGATGTTTAAAACGCCAGCGTTCAATACCTTTTGAAACCCCTTCTAATTCCATTTTCACGGTAATATTTTCTCCAATATGTATTTCTTTAAAAAAGGAAGTTTCTTCTTTAAATAGAACTGGGCCAATGTTTAGTTTGGCAAACTCATTTATTGAAAGACCATGTTCTTGAAAAAAACGCACTCTTACTTCAGCTGCATAATCATTATATGCAGTATGACGCATATGACGGTTTGGGTCAAAATCTGACCACTTTGTATGAAAGGTTATTTCAAAATTCATGTCTTAATTTTTAAGTGAACAAATTTACATGAATTTGTGTAATGTTTTAAGGTTTTAAAAAAGTTAACGATGCGTTATAACAAAAATAATTTCTTGTAAATTGCGCCAAAAATAGATAGTTAGTAAAATGAGTAAAGCATTTCAATTCAAACAATTTACAATTGAGCAAGATAAAACAGCAATGAAAGTTGGAACTGATGGTGTTTTATTGGGCGCTTGGGCGCAATTAGAATCTAATTTGTTTAGTGTGTTAGATATTGGAGCTGGAACGGGTTTAATTGCTTTAATGTTGGCTCAAAAAAGTAATGCTGAACTTATTGATGCTATTGAATTAAATGATGAAGCTTACGAGCAAACAGTTGAAAATTTTGAGAATAGTGATTGGGGAGATCGGTTATTTTGTTACCATGCTTCATTACAGGAATTTTCAGAAGAAATTGATGATACGTACGATTTAATTATTTCTAATCCGCCTTTTTATACTTCAACCTATAAAGAACTTCCAAAAGAACGAGCAATGGCTCGCCATACTGAAACGTTGACATATACTGAATTACTGAGTAGTGTCGCTAAATTATTGTCTGAAAACGGAAGTTGTGCTTTTATAATTCCTTTTGAAGAAGCAACTAATTTTATTTTTATAGCTAAAGGAAATAACTTATGTCTTAACAGAATAACGAACGTTAAAGGAACTGAAAATTCTAAATTTAAACGAAGTTTAGTCCAATTTTCATTTTTAGAAAAACCAATTGTAAAAACTGAATTAATTATTGAAATTGAACGTCATAATTACACGGATGAATATACTGCGTTAACAAAAGATTTTTATTTAAAAATGTAATTGTTATATCATGAATACTACTGCAGAGAGAACTTTTAAAAATAGCGCATTGTTTATAGTTGTTAATTTTATTGGTTACGCACTTTTTCCTTTTCCATTGTAGTATCCATTTCTTTTTTTAAATCAAGAGCTTCTATATATATCAATTTTAGTTTTAATAAAATATAAGATTGTTAAAACAAGTATTAAAATAGGAGTTGTATAAATAAACGCTAGTTCATCAAAAAATTCAGCATTATCATTAACTACAAAAATTAATTGAAATAAATAAACAGTGATTGGGACTAAAATTGCAGGAGCCCACCAATTTTTGTAGTTACATATAATATTGTTAATAAGAAAAAAGGAACAAACTTTGCAAAAATCCAGTAAACATAAGCTTGTATTGAAGGGAAATACCCAGATTTTATAGTTCCAAAAATTGTTTCTATTTGTTTAATGTCAGGAGAAATACTTTCACTTATGTAAAGCAAATAAGGACTTATAACAATTAATATAATAATAGTGGTTCCTATTAATAAAGAGTTTTTTTTAAAATGTTTCATGCAAAACGGGGTTTTTTTGATGATTGACTAAGCTAAGATACTCAAAATCTATTAATTTTTTTTAGAGAATCTTGCAGTTTATCAAATTATTATATCAGGGTTATAGCCAAAATAGGGAACGTTTTTTTCTTTAAAAATAATACCGTTTTCTTCTAATTCTTTTAAAATAGGTTTATAAACTTCTTTAGTAATTGGAATTTGTACACCTGGAGTGGTTATTTCACCATTTAAAATTTTTAAAGTTGCAATAGCTACGGGTAAACCAACTGTTTTTGCCATTGCTGTATATGTTTGGTTGTCTCCAATACAAACCATACTACTTTCAATTTGATGTTTTTCACCATTTAGTTCATACCCAAAAAGATGTTGCATTACAATCATGTCCTTATCATCTTCTTTCAATGTCCAGCTATCTTTTAATATTTTTTCAAGTATTTGAGCAGGTGTGGCATTCGCTAACTTTACTTTTTTTGTTGAATTAAAAATATCTAGTTCCAATAATTTTTCCCAAATAATATCATCTTGATCAATTTTTAGATAATGACGTAATTTTAACTCAACGGAATCATTAGGGTTGTAAGCTAAAAATGAATTTGTAAAATCGCGATAACTCATTTGCTCAGAATCTTCAATTGTGTAACTATCATCAGTCATTCCTAATTGAACAAAAATATTCCACGCTCTTGAGTAACCAACACGCCTAATAGTTCCTCTATACAACGTTAAAATATTATCTAAACCATAAATACTTTTATATTTTAAAGAATCTCTATTTGCATATCCTTCAAATTTACCATAACCGTCAATAGTTAAAATTTCAGTTCGTCTAAATAATTTTTGATATGGTATATATTTATATTTACCTTCTTGTAAAAATTTGGCAGCACCACCTTGTCCGGCAAGTACTACATTTCTTGGATTCCAAGTAAATTTATAATTCCACAAATTATCATCACACTCTGGCGCAACTAAACCACCTGTAAAAGACTCAAAAAGTAACATTTTACCACCTTTATCTCTTATGTTATCTAATACTTTCATGGCGCTCATATGGTCTATTCCAGGATCTAGACCAATTTCATTCATAAAAATAAGATTCTTTTTAATGGCTTCTTCATTTAGCGCTTTCATTTCATTAGAGATGTATGAAGCTGTAACCATGCTTTTTCCAAAGTTTAAACAATCTTTAGCAACATTTAAATGTAAATGCGCAGGAAGCATTGAAATAACAATATCTGAATTTTTAATAGCTTGTTGTCTTTCTTCATCATTAAAAATATCTAAAGCTATTGCTGTTCCATTTTTATGATTTTGTAATATGCTTTTGGCAAGTTCTAAAGAAACATCGCCAATAGTTATATGTAAGTTTTCTGAAAAAGATTTTTGAAGTAAATAAGTTATTAAAGATGATGAAGATCTACCAGCACCAATTAACAAAATTTTTCTCATATTCGTATTTTTATAGAATTAATAAGGTGTACGAAAATACGAATTAAAAGGATTATTTATAGTATAAATTAATTATTCTTCAGAATTTATGGTATCTAATATTTCTTTGGCCTTTTCAAAATTTAAAGCACTTACTTTTAATTTATATCCTGTAGAGGAAGGAAGTCCTGTGTAAGTAACATTACCATCAAAAATAAAACTTTCTATACCTTTATTGGCTAATAGCGTTTTTGCAATTTCAACTTGATGAATAAAATTAGTTATTGTTAGTGTTACTAATGTCTCTGAGTTATTTTCCATAATCGTTTATTTTTACTTAAATATATGAAATATTGAATGATTAAATTTAAGTTTGTAACAAAATTTTTACGCAACATGAATAAAAACTTAGCAATCACTTCATTTTTAGGAGCATTAACAATTGTATTAGGTGCATTTGGCGCACACGCTCTTCAAGAAACGCTAACAATTAACGAATTAAAGAGTTTTGAAACAGCTGTACGTTATCAAATGTACCATGTAATTGCATTGTTAATTGTAAATATGTATTCTAAACTCAATATTAAAACAAAAAACACGATTAGTTATTTGTTTTTTGCAGGCATATTTTTCTTTTCAGGGTCTATATATGCTATAACTTTTGGAGTTAATTCAAAAAGCATTTGGTTTGTTACGCCTTTAGGTGGTTTGTTTTTTATTTTAGGGTGGTTAAAAATGGGTTTTTCGTTTTTAAAAAAGGAATAATAATTAAAATAATAATTCATTAAAAATCTATACAGAAATGTTTGTTGAGTTGAACAATTAGATTTACTTTTGGAAAATATTTCATATCAAAAAAAAGGAAAAAGTTTTTTTTGAAAAAACACGAAAACGTTTTCGTGAAAATTGAATTTATACGAATCTAGAACATAAACAGAATTAAAATAAATATAAAATTACAACGAATGGAAGTCCTTAAAAAATCAGTAATAACATCGTTAAACGATTTGGGAATTAAAGATGTTAAAGAGGTCGTTTATAATCCATCATATGATGAGTTATACAACGCTGAATTAGATGAAAATTTAAAAGGTTTTGAAAGAGGTGTTTTAACAGAACTTGGCGCTGTAAATGTTATGACAGGTAAATTTACAGGTCGTTCACCTAAAGATAAATATATTGTAAAAGATGCTGTAACTGAAAATACACTATGGTGGAATTCAGAAAAAGCACCAAATGATAATAAGCCTACAACTCAAGAAGTTTGGAGTAATTTAAAAGACTTGGTAATTGAAGAATTATCAGCTAAAAAATTATATATTGTTGATGCTTTTTGTGGAGCAAATGAGGATACTCGTTTAAAAGTTCGTTTTATTGTTGAAGTACCTTGGCAAGCACATTTTGTAACAAACATGTTTATTCGCCCAACTGCAGCAGAACTTGAAAACTTTGGAGAACCAGATTTTGTTGTATTAAATGGTTCTGAAACTTCAAACCCAAATTGGGAAGCACAAGGTTTAAATTCTGAGAATTTTGTACTTTTTAATTTAACTGAAAAAATGCAAATTATTGGAGGTACTTGGTACGGTGGTGAAATGAAAAAAGGAATGTTTGCAATGATGAACTACTACTTGCCATTAAGAGGAATAGCAGCAATGCATTGTTCAGCTAACGTAGGTAAAGACGGAGATACTGCAATTTTCTTTGGTCTTTCAGGAACAGGAAAAACAACATTATCTACAGATGCTAGCCGTCAGTTAATTGGTGATGATGAGCACGGATGGGATGATGAAGGAATCTTTAACTTTGAAGGTGGATGTTATGCAAAAACAATTGATTTAGATAAAGATTCAGAACCAGAAATTTACGCAGCAATTAAGAAAAACGCTTTACTTGAAAACGTAACTGTTGATGCTGATGGTAAAATTGATTTTAGTGATGGTTCAGTTACACAAAATACACGTGTATCTTACCCAATTAACCATATTGAAAATATTGTAGCGCCAGTTTCAAAAGCAGGTCACGCAGAAAAAGTAATTTTCCTTTCTGCTGATGCATTTGGAACGTTACCTCCAGTATCAAAATTAACACCTGAGCAAACACAATATCACTTCTTATCAGGATTTACAGCTAAATTAGCAGGAACTGAACGTGGTATTACTGAGCCAACACCAACATTCTCAGCTTGTTTTGGAGCAGCATTTTTAACATTGCACCCAGTAAAATATGGTGAAGAGTTAGTGAAAAAAATGAAAGCTAATGGTGCAGAAGCATATTTAGTAAATACAGGATGGAACGGAACAGGAAAACGTATTTCAATTAAAGATACAAGAGGAATTATAAATGCAATTCTTGATGGATCTATTGAAAAAGCAGAAACTAAAAACATTCCTATTTTTAATTTAGAAGTACCAACTTCATTACCTGGAGTTCAGACTGAAATTTTAGATCCTAGAGATACGTATAAAAATGTTGAAGAGTGGAATACTAAAGCAACTAAATTAGCAGGTTTATTTATTGAAAATTTCGAAAAATATACAGATAATGAAGATGGAAAAGCATTAGTAGCTGCAGGACCTCAATTATAAGATTATATACATCTTTAATTAATAGTAAAAAACCTCCCAATTAGGAGGTTTTTTACTATTAAAAATTTGAAATATTGTATATTTCGGCGCTAATTAAGTTAAGATTAAATGAGACGTATAAGTAATTCTTTAAAAACCTTTATAAAATTAGAAACATCATCAAGTATTTTACTTTTTGCAGTTTCTATTTTAGCAGTAATTTGGGCAAATTCATCCTATGGGTATGTATATGAAGAATTATGGCATCACGAATTTACTATTGGGTTTGCAGATACCAATTTTCATTTATCAAAACCATTGATACTCTGGATTAATGATGGATTAATGGCTATCTTCTTTTTTGTGATAGGTTTAGAAGTGAAACGAGAAGTATTGGTTGGTGAATTAACAACTTTAAGAAAAGCATCATTACCAATTTTTGCAGCTATAGGAGGAATGTTGTTTCCAGTACTTATTTTCTTTGTATTAAATAATGGAAAATTAGGAGGAGATGGATGGGGAATTCCAATGGCTACGGATATTGCATTTACTTTAGGGATATTAACATTGCTTGGAAAAAGAGTGCCTTTAGGCTTAAAAATATTTTTAACAGCATTTGCTATTGTTGATGATATTGGAGCTGTTTTAGTAATTGCAATATTTTATAGCTCTAATATTCAATGGAATTTAATTATGTATGCCATGTTAATTTTTAGTGTACTTGCGTTTTTAAGCTATAAAGAAGTTTACTCAAAGTACTTTTATTTTGTAATGGGATTTGTAGTTTGGTTATTATTTTTAAAGTCTGGAATTCATCCTACTATTGCAGGAATTTTAATGGCATTTACAATTCCAATTCAACGTAAAGTAGATGTAAAAGAATATATACAAAAAGCGACTATTCAGTTTAATATTTTTAAATCTAGCAAACCAACTTCTGAAGAATTATTAAGTACAGAACAAATTCAAGCAATAGATTCTGTAGAAAGTTTAACAAATAAAGTGCATTCACCACTTCAAAATTTAGAACACACACTGCATGGTTGGGTTTCGTATATTATTATGCCAATTTTTGCTTTAGCAAATGCAGGTGTAATTTTAAGTTTTAGCGGTTTAGGTGATTTTATTCATATTAGTTATAATATAGCGTTGGCATTAGTTTTAGGAAACACTATTGGTATTATGCTTATGGTTGGTATTGCTGTTAAATTAAAGCTAGCTGATTTGCCTGAAAATGTAAATTTTAAACAATTATTTGGAGTGAGTTTATTAGGTGGGCTTGGATTTACAATGTCACTTTTTATTGCCAATTTAGCGTATGTTGATGAAAGTTTAATTGCAGCAGCAAAAATGGGTGTAATTATAGGTTCTTTAGTGGCAGGTATTTTAGGATATTTAGTGTTGCGATTTACGTTAAACAAAGATATTATTGAAGAATAACTAAAAAACCTCTTTATACGTATACTCAACAAATTTAAAATAGTTGTACAATTTATAGTTTACATCTAATCCGTAATTTGTATTAAAATTGTAATCAATTACATTTTCATAAATATCGTTATTGTATCTTAAAGGGTTTTGAGCTCTACTATTCCATGTTGTAACGTAAAATTTATTTTTAGTTTCATAGTAAGACTGCGAATAAAAATTTGCAGGTTTAGCAATTGAATTTAAATAAAATTCAAAACCAGTATCAATAATAATTATTTCATAATCCAAACTATCATTAGCAATTCTTACAGCTTCATTTTGAAGTGTTTCTTTAGTTGTTGTACTTCTTTTTGAAGTTGAAGAACAACTAAAAATAAGTGCTAAAATTACTGTAAATAAAATTAAATTTCTCATAATCAATGCTTTTAAGGGATTATTAAATATACAAAAAACATTCCAGTTTTAAATTATGGTATTTTTATTTTAACTTGTCAAAAAATTAAATATAATGGATAAAGTACGTTGTTCTTGGTGTGGTAAAGACCCACTATATATTGAATATCATGATACTGAATGGGGAGTTCCTGTATATGATGATGCTAAGCTTTTTGAATTTTTAATTTTAGAAACTTTTCAAGCGGGTTTAAGTTGGATTACAGTTTTAAAAAAACGAGAAAACTTTAGAAAAGCTTTTGATAATTTCGATTATAAAAAAATAGCAACATATAATGAAGCTAAATTTAATGAACTTATTCAGGACGCAGGTATTATTAGAAACAAATTAAAAGTTAAAGCAACCATTTCAAATGCAGTTGCTTTTATGAATGTGCAACAAGAATTTGGTTCATTCTCTAACTATATTTGGAAATTTACCAACGGAAAACCAATTAAAAATAGCTGGAAAAATTTAACAGCTGTGCCAGCTACTACAAAACTCTCTGATGAAATTTCAAAAGATTTAAAAAAGCGTGGATTTAAATTTGTTGGTTCAACTGTACTTTATGCACATATGCAAGCTACAGGAATGATTAACGATCATGTTACAGAATGTTTTAGATACAATGAAGTTTAGTGATACGGTATTTTATTAAATTTTATGAAAACTTTAGGAGTTGTACTATTTTATAATTAGAACGAATCACTTTGAAATTGTTAAATTTGAAACTTAAATCAAACAAACTATAAAATGAAACTTAAATATTTTTTGCCAATGCTGTTTACAGCAGCGTTATTGTTTTCATGTGGAAACAATAAAAATGAAACTGTAAAAGAAGAATCAGCTTCTGAATTTGAATATTTTGTTGAGCAATTTGCAGATATAAAAGTACTACGTTACCAAATTCCTGGTTTTAATGAACTTTCATTACAACAAAAACAATTAGTTTATTATTTGTCTCAAGCAGGAATGGAAGGTCGTGATATAATGTACGATCAGAATTACCGTCATAATTTAACAATTAGAAGAGCATTAGAAAATGTGTATCTAAATTATGCTGGAGATAAAAATTTAGAAGATTGGACCAGTTTTGAGATCTATTTAAAAAGAGTTTGGTTTGCTAATGGTATTCACCATCACTATGCAAACAATAAATTTATTCCAAAGTTTTCAAAAGAATATTTTGACACCTTATTAAAAGAAACGAATACAGAACTTACAGGTGAAGCATACGAAGTTATTTTTAATGATGCTGATGCCAAAAAAGTAAATTTAGATGCAGACAAAGGGTTAATTAAAGGTTCGGCTATTAATTTTTATTCACCAAATGTAACTGCTGAAGATATTGATGCATTTTACGCTTCAAAAATTGATAGAACAGATGAAACACCAATAGAGTATGGTTTAAACTCTAAATTGGTGAAAAATGAAGATGGTACTTTAGAAGAAAAAGTATGGAAAGTTGGAGGAATGTACAGTAAATCAATTGAAAAAATTATTTTTTGGCTAGAGAAAGCTGTCACAGTTGCTGAAACTGAAAAACAAGCTGAAGCGCTAAAATTGTTAATTGAATATTACACTACTGGAGATTTAGAAACTTGGGATAAATACAACATTGTTTGGGCTACAAATACCGAGGGAGATATAGATTACATAAATGGATTTATTGAGGTTTATAACGATCCAAAAGCTTTTAGAGGTTCGTATGAGACAGTGATTCAAATTAAAGATTTTGATATGTCTAAAAAAATGGCAGTACTATCTGAAAATGCACAATGGTTTGAAGATAATTCAACATTGATTGATGCTCATAAAAAGAAAAATGTGGTTGGAGTTTCTTACAAAACAGTTAATGTTGCATCAGAATCTGGAGATTCCTCACCATCAACTCCAATAGGAGTTAACTTACCTAATAATAATTGGATTCGTCAACAACACGGTTCAAAATCAGTTTAATTAGGAAATATTATAAATGCATACAACAATGTAGGTGGAACGGGTAAATTAAAAGAATTTGCTTTTGATGAAGCTGAAATAGAAGCTGAAATAACATATGGTGAGTTGGCAGATAAATTACACACTTCTTTACACGAAGTAATTGGCCATGCAAGCGGACAAATAAACCAAGGTATTGGACAACCAAAAGAAACGTTAAAAAATTACGCTTCAACCCTAGAAGAAGCTCGTGCAGATTTAGTTGGGTTGTATTATTTACCTTCAGAAAAATTAGTTGAAATGAAAATTTCTCCAAATGCTAAAGGAATTGGAAAAGCTGCTTTTGATGGTTATATTAGAAATGGTTTGTTAACACAATTAACACGATTAAATTTAGGAGATGATGTTGAAGAATCTCATATGAGAAACAGACAATTAGTTGCCGCTTGGGCTTTTGAAAAAGGCGCAAAAGACAATGTGATTGAAAAAGTAGTGAAAGATAGCAAAACATATTTTGTTGTTAGAGATTACAATAAATTAAGAGTATTGTTTGGTGAATTGTTACGTGAAATTCAGCGTATAAAATCTGAAGGTGATTTTGAAGCTGGTAAAGCATTAGTAGAAACGTATGGTGTAAAAGTTGACCAAGAAATTCATAAAGAAGTTTTAGCGCGTAACAGTAAATTTAAATCGGCTCCTTACAGTGGTTTTGTAAATCCTGTTTTAGTTGCAGAAAAAGATGCTGAGGGTAATATAATAGATGTGAAAGTAACTCAACCAGGCAATTTTACTGAACAAATGCTAGATTATGCAAAACGTTATACAACGTTGCCAGATGTAAATTAATAAAAAAATTTAATAGATTAAAAAGCTCATTTCATTTTTTGAAATGGGCTTTTTTTTTTATTAAAAATCAGTTTGATGAGGTTCTGAATGTAGTTCAAAATGACAGTTTTAACCCGTTGTGCATTTTGATTTATTTTATGCATTTGAATGTCAGTTCGAGTAATTTTCGATAGAAAATTGTATCGAGAACTATTTTGAAAACGAAAATTTGATTCTCGATACTAATTTTACTCATTAACATTCGTTAAATTCACTC
>NZ_WTAR01000156.1 GCF_013139515.1 Lutibacter sp. | reverse complement strand
CCAGCTAACCCTTTGGGTGCACCAATGGTTTCATCAGAAGGCGCTTGTGCTGCATATTATCATTTTTCAACTAATTTAATAGACTAAGAAATGAACATTGAAAATTTAGGATTTGAAACTATAAATTTAGGCCACGGAAGCGGCGGGGAATTGACCAGAGATTTATTAGATAAAGTAATTTTTAAAACATTTAGCAATCCTTTTTTAGATCAAAAACACGATGGTTCTATCGTTAAATTTGAAGGAGAAATAGCTATTTCTACGGATAGCTTTGTAATTACCCCTATCTTTTTTAAAGGTGGAAATATTGGGGGGTTAGCTGTTCATGGTACCGTAAATGATGTTGCCATGTGTGGAGCAATTCCGAAGTATTTATCGTTGGCTTTTATTATAGAAGAAGGTTTGAAAGTAAGTGAATTTATTAAAATTGTTCAGTCGATAAAAAGAGCTGCTGATGAAAGTGGTGTTTTAATAATTACGGGAGACACAAAAGTAGTTGAAAGAGGAAAAGGGGATAAAATTTTTATAAATACCACAGGTTTTGGAGAAATGCATTCCAAAGCAAATATTTCAGTTCATAATATTAAAGAAGGCGATAAAATTTTAGTAAATGGTTATATTGCACAACACGGAATGGCAATTATGAGTGAGCGTGAAGGGTTAGAATTTGAATCTACCATTGAAAGCGATTCTACCAATTTGAACTTTTTGGTGAAAGATTTACTTGATAAATTCGGTAATAAAATAAAATTATTTAGGGACCCAACTCGTGGTGGTTTAGGAACTGTTTTACATGAAATAGCGAATGATATTTCAAAAGGAGTATTTTTAAAAGAAGAATTTATTCCACTAGAAAAACAAGTAGCTGCTGCATGTGAAATGTTAGGTTTAGATCCAATGTATGTTGCTAATGAAGGCGTATTTTTGGTTGTTGTTGATTCAAGTATTGAACATGAAGTTTTAGCTTTAATGAGAAATCATGAAAAAGGAAAAAACGCTGCACTTATTGGTGAAATTACAAATGAACATCCAAACAAAGTGGTAATGCAAAGTTTAATTGGAGGAAAACGAATTGTAAGTCCATTAATTGGAGAACAATTACCAAGGATTTGTTAATTTGAGAAAGTCCAATATACACCAATAATAAAAGCAAACAAACCACCAGCTAATCTGATTCCTTTAAAAAAGATTTCGTTATGATCTTGTTTAGAAAAGTCAGCAACTTTACCTATAACAATTGCAAAAGAAATCATAGCAATTAATGTTCCTATTCCAAAGCCAACAATATACTTTGTTGAATCTATTTTTGAAGTAAATCCAATTACAGGAAGGAACAATAAAAAATGAGCAACACCGGCTAAACCATGTATAAATCCAACGGATAAAGAAGCGATAGAACCTTGTTTTAAATTTGGATGTTTATGATGATTTGATTTTTCTGAGTTATGAATGTGACTATGCTTATGAATTAAAGGGTTTTCTGTACTATGAATATGTGTGTGTTTATGATTTTTCTCATCTTTAAAAATTCGAATAAATATCCAAACACCAAGTAGTATTAAAATAACACCAACAAGTTTCTCGCTATGCTCTGAAATCTTTTCAATAGGAATTAAATCTTTAAAAAGTAAAAATAAAACACCAATAGATAACATTCCAAATAAATGGCCTATTCCCCAAAATAAACCGACCTTCCAAGCTTTCTTTTTACTTTCGATTGCAAAAGGAGTAACCGCAGCTAAATGATCGGGTCCCGAAATTACGTGTAGCATTGCCGCAATAATGCCTGCAAATAAAGGAAATGTTAACTCCATTTAAATTGGAAATTTCAAGTAATAAATTTACAATATATTAGGTTAATTAATACATTTTAAGAGTAGAAATTTTGAAGAATTAAATTGAGAAATACAATTTAAAAAATGAAGTAAACTAAAAAACTCTTGAAAATCAAACGATTAACAAGAGTTTTAGTACTGAAGACGGGAGTACCATTAAAGTTTTATGTGTTTAAGTTAGTTTTAACTTACTGCTACTAATATATATAATATATATGTTGTGAATTTAAATGTATTTATTTCAGATTTAGTTAAAAAATAGCCCCCTATTAAGACCCCTATTTAATAAACTTTTGTATATTTGAGTTATTATGAAAGTTTCATTTAATTTAAGGAAGGACAAGATAGATAAACAAGGACTAATGCCTGTTAGGATGGTATTAGCTCATAATGGAATAAGAATAAGGAAAGTTGTTCCTAATGTAAAGGTTAAAGAAAAGGACTGGATTAAGAAAACTCAAAGAGTAAAATCACCACTTAAATCTGAGGTTTACAATTACTACATTGAGTTTAACAAGATTATTGAGGACATAGACACAAGAGTAAAAGAAATTTTTCGATTTATACTTTTAAATAATATTAATCCTACGCAAGATTATCTATTAAAAAAAATTGAATCTAGTGATGAAGTACATCTCACTTTTGATTTTATGACTTGCTTTCAAGAATTTATCGATAAAAACAAAAGTATTAAAGCTGAGCGTACTATAAAGTCATATGTAACTACTAAAAATTATATTCAAGATTATGTAGATTACTTTGATGCCTCATTAAATTTTGAAGATTTAGATTTTAATTTTTTTGAAAAATTTAGAATTTATTCTTTTGATGTGAAAAAGGCTAAAAACAACTATTTTTCAAAGCTTATTGGAGTTTTAAAGACTTTTATGAATTGGGCATATGAAAAAGAATATCATACTAATTTAGGTTTTAAGAAGTTTAAAGTAAAAGAAGATGATACAGAGGTAATTTACTTGACAATGGAAGAATTAATGCACCTCTATAAGTTTGAATTCGAATCGGATAGATTAAGCCATGTTAGAGATGTGTATTGTTTCGGTTGCTTTACAGGTTTAAGGTTTAGTGATATTAAGCATTTAAGAGCTTCTAATGTGTTTGAAGATCACTTACTGTTGAACATTCTTAAAACGAAGACAATAGGTCATAAAGTACCTTTAAACATCTATTCAAAATCTATATTAGAAAAGTATAAAGATACTATTTACGAACCCTTACCAGTTATCTCAAGCCAGAAGTTTAATAAATATATAAAAGAGTGTTGTGAAGAAGTGAAAATTAATACTCCTACAACAATCACAAGATATATAGGGCAAAAAAGAATTGATAAAACTGTTTCTAAATATGAAGTAATTACAAGTCACGCTGCTCGAAAAACATTTGTAACAAATTCTTTAATACTAGGAATGAAAGAAATGGTTGTTAGAAATATTACAGGACATAAGAAGGAAGAAACATTTAGGAGGTACGTAAAAATTGCAGAGGATTTTAAAAAGCAAGAAATGGATAATACCTGGAATAAAATAA
>NZ_WTAR01000109.1 GCF_013139515.1 Lutibacter sp. | reverse complement strand
TTACACATAAAAGAAGATTATCAGCACTAGGACCTGGAGGTTTATCTAGAGAAAGAGCTGGTTTTGAGGTTCGTGATGTTCACTATACACATTACGGTCGTTTATGTCCAATTGAAACTCCTGAGGGACCAAATATTGGTTTAATTTCATCTTTAGCGGTTTTTGCAAAAGTGAATAATTTAGGATTTATTGAAACACCTTATAGAAAAGTTACTGAAGGTAATGTAAATATTACTGATGAACCTAAATACTTAAGTGCTGAAGAAGAAGAAGGAATGAAATTTGCTCAATCAAATCTTCCTTTAGATGAAGTTGGTAAATTTGTTGCAGATAAAATAATTGTTAGAGAAGAGGCAGATTATCCTGTAGTTGAACCAACAAAGGTTAACTATATGGACGTTGCTCCAAATCAAATTGCATCAATTTCTGCATCATTAATTCCATTCTTAGAGCATGATGATGCCAACCGTGCATTAATGGGGTCAAATATGATGCGTCAAGCAGTTCCTTTAATGAAACCAGAATCTCCAATTGTAGGTACTGGTTTAGAAAGAAGAGTAGCAAAAGATTCAAGAATTTTAATGAATGCTGAAGGAGCAGGTGTTGTTGAATATGTTGATGCTGATATCATTAATATTAAATATGATAAAACTGATGAAGAACGTATGGTTAGCTTCGAGAGCGATAGCAAAACATATAACTTAATTAAGTTTAGAAAAACAAACCAAGGAACTTCAATAAACTTAAAACCTATTGTTCAAAAAGGTGATAGAGTTGAAGAAGGGCAAGTTCTATGTGAAGGTTATGCTACACAAAAAGGTGAATTAGCACTTGGTAGAAATATGAAAGTAGCCTTTATGCCTTGGAAAGGGTATAATTTTGAGGATGCAATTGTAATTTCTGAAAAAGTTGTAAAAGAAGACATCTTTACTTCTATCCATATTGATGAATATTCAATGGATGTTAGAGACACTAAATTAGGTGCTGAAGAATTAACAAACGATATTCCAAATGTTTCAGAAGAAGCTACGAAAGATTTAGATGAAAATGGAATGATTCGTATTGGTGCTGAAGTAAAACCTGGTGATATATTAATTGGTAAAATTACTCCAAAAGGAGAGTCAGATCCAACTCCTGAAGAAAAATTACTGAGAGCTATTTTTGGTGATAAAGCAGGAGATGTAAAAGATGCTTCTTTAAAAGCTTCACCATCTTTACGAGGTGTTGTTATAAATAAAAAGTTATTTGAACGTGCTGTTAAAGATAAATCTAAAAGAGCACAAGATAAAGTAAGTATTGCTAATTTAGAAAGTAAGTATACTGCTAAATTTGAAGATTTACGTTCAGTTTTAACAGAAAAATTATTTACACTTATTAGTGGTAAAACTTCACAAGGAGTATTGAACGATTTAGGTGAGGAAATACTTCAAAAAGGTAAAAAGTTTACGCTAAAAATGTTAAACTCTGTGCCAGATTTTGCTTATTTAACAAAAGGTACTTGGACAACAGATAGTCATACAAATAGTTTAGTAGTTGAATTAATTCACAACTACAAAATTAAAGTAAATGATTTACAAGGAAGTTTACGTCGTAGAAAATTTACAGTTTCAGTTGGTGATGAATTGCCTGCAGGGATTTTAAAATTAGCAAAAGTTTACATTGCTAAAAAACGTAAATTAAAAGTAGGTGATAAAATGGCGGGACGTCATGGTAACAAAGGTATTGTAGCACGTATTGTTCGTCAAGAAGATATGCCTTTCTTAGAAGATGGAACTCCGGTTGATATCGTATTAAATCCACTAGGTGTACCATCACGTATGAATATTGGACAGATTTATGAAACTGTACTTGGATGGGCTGGTCAAAAAAATGACACAAAATATGCTACACCAATTTTTGATGGTGCTACCATTGATCAGATTAATAAAATAACTGATGATGCTGGTGTACCACAATTCGGTCATACATATTTATATGATGGTGGAACTGGACAACGTTTTGATCAAAAAGCAACAGTTGGTGTTATTTATATGATTAAGTTAGGTCATATGATTGATGACAAAATGCACGCACGTTCTATTGGTCCTTATTCTCTTATTACTCAGCAACCACTTGGTGGTAAAGCTCAGTTTGGAGGTCAGCGTTTTGGAGAAATGGAAGTTTGGGCACTTGAAGCATATGGAGCAGCAAGTACTTTACGTGAAATCTTAACTGTAAAATCTGATGATGTTTTAGGTAGAGCTAAAACATACGAGGCTATTGTTAAAGGAGATCCAATGCCAGAACCAGGATTACCGGAATCGTTTAACGTATTAATGCACGAGCTTAAAGGCCTTGGGTTAGACGTTAGATTAGAGGAGTAACAACTTAAAAAATAGTTAGGAGAGTAAAACCTCCTAACTACTTATATTTTTACATATTTAAAATTCGAATCCATCATTAGTATTATGGCAAGAAAAAACGAGAAATACACTGTAAAAAAGTTTAATAAAATTTCAATTGGTTTATCATCTCCAGAAGCAATTCTTGAGAAATCAAAAGGAGAAGTATTAAAACCAGAAACCATT
>NZ_WTAR01000120.1 GCF_013139515.1 Lutibacter sp. | reverse complement strand
ACAATTAGAAGTATTAAAATTGTTTTTTGAATATAAAAACAAAAGCCTTAAAGTTGGAGCTTTAAGACTTTTTTAAAAGGTAACGCTAAAAGAAGCGTCAGATTTTTTTTACATTACAAATCTACATCACTTCTTTTAGCCTACCTAAGATTTTTAATAAAAATTTTAGATCAGGAAAAAATGACATAAGTATTTTAAACCAATCAAAACGGTAATAGACTATATGACCGTTACAAATTTCCAAAATTCACGGGTCCTTCGATTTGTTAAATAAAAGGTGTGTAGTTAAGGCGTCGGTATAACTGCCTTAAAGTTATCCATTTATTATAAAAAATTTCAAGAATGTTAAATTTAAAGGGCATTGCCCGTAAAAACCCGCAGGATGACGCTGCGGCACCAAAATATTATGCGTATGCAACCACTACAGGAATGGTTAATTTTGAAAGACTGGCGTATCTGGTCTCCAACCAATGTACTGTTCGTGAAGCAGATTGTTTGGCCGTATTACGTGCTTTAGAGCACAATATGATGGATGAGCTAGAACAAGGACGCACCGTACAATTTGGTGATTTAGGACTCTTTCACATTGGTGTGCACGCTGAAGGAAAAGCAACACTTGAAGAGGTGAACAGTGCCACAGTAAAAAAGGCACATATGAACTTTAGACCTGCAAAACGCTTGCGTAAAATGCTGAAAGGACTGGAGTATAAGGTGAGTGGCGAATAAACCGCACTTCTTTTTAATATGTTGATAACATCCTCGATTGTTTCGGCAGTCGAGGATTTTTTATGCCTTGTTTTTGGGCTATTATTGCTAAGCAAACCCAAATTATCATCAAGAGATATGAGATTATCTTCTGATGATATTGAATTATCTCTTGATCTTATTCAAATATCTCTTGAAGTTATTAAAATAAGTTCAAATCTTGTTAAAAATGGCCTTCAGTACCCAAAACTCTCCCTATATACACCTCTAAATTCTTTTTTTCCTTCTAAAAATTGAGTTCATGGAGTGTGCTGTTTTTAAAGTTATTCACCATTATTGGTCATTTATACACATTATTTGTGGTTGAAAATAACATGAACCAAACGATATGTATGTTATATCACTGTCACTTCGAGTGGTTTTATGAAGTGAAACGAAATAAAATTGTATCGAGAAGTTCTTACCATAAAGTTCTCGATACACCTTCACTGCATTACGGCACTCGAACTGACTAGGAAACAATACTCTGTAGCTTAGGAGTTCTAAGTAGCATTTAAATTTGATTGGGGCAGATCCCTAATCAAGTTCGGGATGACGGTGTGTTTTAGGAGGTTGCAGTAGTCACTGTCACTTCGAGTGGTTTTATGAAGTGAAACGGAATAAAATTGTATCGAGAAGTTCTTACCATAAAGTTCTCGATACACCTTCACTACGTTTCGGCACTCGAACTGACTGGGAAACAATACTCTGTAGCTTAGGAGTTCTAAGTAGCATTTAAATTTGATTGGGGCAGATTCCGAATCAAGTTCGGGATGACGGAATTAACAATAACCAGTCATTACGAATGTAACGCAGTGGAATGAAGTAATCTGTTACATTGGAGTTCCAACTCATGAGATTGCTTCGTTACACTCGCAATGACGAGTGTTTTGAAGAAGCAGATTGCTTCCTTTTAGTCGCAATGACATATAAAACAAAAAAAGCACCATCTTTTTGACAGTGCTTCTAAAACTCTTTCTTTTTCAGGAAGCTTCAGACTTAGACATCCTTTTCAAAGCAATTTTAGCTTAATTAATATAACAATACCGTAAATGTAACATAACCAAATAGACGCTTCTTAGTAAGTTAGTAAATGATACAATTTTTAGAGTAACCGTATAATAAATAAAATTAACCGTTTGTATTTTGTAGCTGTAAGTTTAATAGCACTGTAGTTCCTTGAGCATTGGAACGAATATTAAAATTATTTAAACCCGATTTATTTAATAAATACAGTCGTTCAGTTACTAATTTTAATCCTTTTGATTTATGAAGTTTTCCTAAAGTTGATTTTTGTATTCCTTTCCCATTGTCAATAATTTCACATTGTAAACTGTTATTTTTAATTGAAAAATTGATGGTAAGCGTAGGGTTTGGATGTTTAGCATCAAACGCATGGATAAATACGTTTTCAACAAAAGGCTCAATTAACATAGGTGGCATAAAAACACTATTGGTATTAAGATTGTTCTTATGAATATGGATAGTAATCTTATTCTCAAATCGCATATTTTCTAAAGTTATATACGATTTTAAATAGCTAATTTCTTCTGTTAATGAAATTTTTTGATGACTTGAATTGTCTAATGTTTTACGTATTAATTTGGCAAATTCACTTAAATACATCAAGGCATTGTCCGTGTCATTATCTATAATATAATTTTGTATAGAATTCATAGCATTAAAGGTAAAATGCGGATTCATTTGTGATTGTAATGCTTCCAGTTTGGTTTCAAGCAATCGTTTTTGAATTTCTGACTTTTGATTTTCTACATTTCTAATTAAACGTGTTCTAATTCTATATATAACATAACTAATAAGCACAATTTGAAATATAAAAAGCGTTCTAAACCACCACGTTTTCCAATATGGAAGGGAAACTTTTACAGTTAATAAGTTAGTTGTATATTCTTTTCCTGAATTTAAATCAGTTGTTTTTACAACAATATTAAATACTCCTGAAGGTACATAATGAAGAAAAATATTGGTATTTGTTGAATAATCACTCCAAATACTATCTAACCCACTAATGTTGTATTTATATCTTAATTTAGTGGGATAAGGAGTGTTATTAGCTTTAAAATTAATATTAATTCTATTTTGATTGTGATTTAAATTTAATTTTTGTGGCATATAGTTAAACCAATAGTATTGGTTTTTGCTCACCTTCTTATTATTAATGGAAATATCACTTATTTCAAGTTTAAGATTTTCTGGATTTGGATTGATGATTTTAGGCAAATTAAACACATAATAGCCTTCATTTGTTCCTACTATTAATTCATCATCAATAACGATACTTGAAGTTAATTGATGTTTTACTAAACCCTGATCGTGGTCTATAAATTGAAATTTACCATCGTTATAAATAGTTAATCCTTCATTTGTTCCTATTAGTATATAATTTTTATAGGTTTCTAAAAATACAATAGAATTTCCGTTCATTAATTTTCGATCTATTTTCTTTATAATTTTGAAATCTTTTGTAACATCTGCTAAATACACTTCTCCTGAAACTGTACCAATAACTAAGGCATTTGATTCTTTAATAAATGCTAAATGACCTATTTCTAATTCATTAAAAATATTTGTTTCATTTAATGAACTAAAAGTATCGTTTTCGTAAATAAACAGCCCTCTGTATAGCGTAGCTACAACTATTTTTTCGTTTAATTTTTGAAAAGCACTAACATTTACAGGGGTATTTGGATTTGTTGCCAAAAACCTTTTAGGTTCAAAATCTAACGTACTAGTTGTATAATTTTGGAGATTGCTTATCACATCAAATGAAGAATAAGGAATTGGATTTAAAAGTTCATTTTTTTTATTAAATTCAAACTCATTAGTTATTATTGGGTAATAATTTAAAAAATCACCATGAGTATTCAGCTGAAATAAGCCAATATTTGTACTAATCCAAATGCCGTTTTTATTGTAAATAATTTTTTTAAAAGACAGGTATTCCGTAGAATTTTGATTGATAAAATAATGAAAGATAACTTTAGGAGTTTCAGGAATGTGTGTTAATTTATGTAAGGCATAATCATAAAATTCATGTTTCCATTGATGCTTAATTATGGCATTATTTTGAGTTATTTTTAATCCTTTTTTAGTTAAAAAATAGAATTTCTTCTTTAAGGATAAAACATCGGTAATATGTAGTTTATTATTTTTATAAAAAATAATATTTTCATTTAAATCTACTTTATAAAACCCCTTATCTTGTGTGCCAATATATAAAAAGTTAAATTTTTTATCAAAATATAAGCATCTAACACTTTTACTATCCACACCAAAATCAGTAGATCTATCAATAAATGTATTCGCTTTAATTTGGTAAACTCCTCCATTATCTGAATGCACACCCCAAGCGGCTCCATATAAATTATTTTTGTGGTCTGTTGCATAGTCCCAAATAATAGATTTTCCAAATGATGTAATTTCTTTTTTATCCGCTAACAAGCTGTCTATATTAAATTTTTTAAGCGATCCACTATGCCCTCCTCCTCTATTATCAATGGCGTAAAAAATAGTATTGTTATTTAAATAATTCGAAAAAAGAAAATTTCCATGATAGTTAAATACTCTTTTAACGGCCATTTCTTCTATATTCAACTTAAAAATACCCGATTCAAGTGTGGCACAATAAATTTCATTTTTATACACAAAATAATCCATCACTTGAAAATCCTTCACCCCATTACGGTTTAAAACACCACTCGCATCAAAAGTTGAAATGTTATCATTTTTAGTGTTAATTATAGACAATCCATCTTCTGTTCCAATAAAAATATAGTTCTTATAATTAAATAATTTTCGAATGTAATTATTGACCAATCCGTTTTTGGTGTTAAAAATTGTGAAAGTTTTTCCATCAAACTTTGTAACACCTCCACCATGACTTCCTATCCAAATATTATTATTGGCATCTTCTATTATACTCCAAGCACTGTTATGTGCCAAACCATCTGAAGCATAAAAATTGGTTATTTGTCCATTCTCAATTTTAGATACCCCATTATTTGTACCAACCCACAAAATACCTCTAGAGTCTTTAAAAATGGATTCTACTTGGTTGTTAGGTAAACCATTTAGCGTGCTTACTTGTTTAGACGGAACTATTTGTGCTGTTATAGTGCCAACTATGAAAAGAAGTAAAATTAAAAAGTTATTTTTTTTGCAATATGGCATTTATAAAATGTTCTTTTTTCCGAATAGAGACAGGTAATTGTTCTCCGTTAGCTAGGGTTACTTTTAAATCATCAACTTTATCAAATTTTATTACATAATTTAAGTTTACTAAATATGATTTATGAATACGAACAAATAATTGATTCCCCAATAATTCTTCTACAAACTTTAATGTTTTTGCCATTAAAATTTGTTTGCCATCAATACACGTTATTTTACAATAATTACTTTCAGATTGGCAATAAACAATATTATTTAATTTTATTAAATCGTACCCTTGTTGCGTAGGCAACGCTACTTTATTAAACGTATTATGCGCTACACTTATATTATCCAGTAAAAGTTCAATTTTAGTTTTTTGTTGTAGTGTAGATTTTTTTGTTTCCAATCGTTTAATTGCTGAAAGAAGATCTATATAATTAATAGGTTTTAATAAATAATCTAACGCTGAATGTCTAATAGCGTCAATAGCAAAATTTTTATGTGCGGTGGTGAAAATAACGCTGAAGATAGGGGCACTAAAATGTTTAAATAATTCAAATCCGTTTTCATTTGGCATTTGAATGTCTAAAAAAACCAACTCTGGTTCATATAATTTTATGGCATTTACGCCCTCTTCAACAGATTGGCATGTTGTTAAGATTACAATTTTTTCTGAAAAATATCTTAGAATTAATTTTCTTAGAAATTCTCTAGCATTTAATTCATCGTCAATTATTATTGCTGTTATCATAGTTCTTTATTAAATAGCTCAGTTTCCTAAAAACGTAACCTTCTTTTTCATTTTAAAGATACCCTTTTATATAGATAAATGTATAATTTCAAAGGAAAATATATTTGAACGTTTAAAGCAAATAATATAACGTTTATTCATAAAACGTTTACGTTTACAATTATTAAAGTAATAGTTACTATGATAAAATGTATTCCTTTCAATAAAAAAACAGTTTAAAAACAAGTATTTTTTATAATTATATAGTATATTTATACTTTATTAGTAACCCACAACATACGTATAAATGAGACTTCTTAAAGCAGCCCCTAAATTATTTTTAGCAGTAATTTTATGTATCAACTTTTCTTGCGACCAAAACAGTGACAACACAATTTTGGAAAGTGAAACAGGAACAGTGACCATACAAGCACTCGCAAATATTGGCAATTCATCATCAAAAAGTCAATTTACAGCAACTATTTCTACTTTTGAAGTAAACATTAAAAACATTCAATTAGGCATTCAAAATGATGCTTATTTAAATACTGTTTTTGAAGGACCTTACTATTTAAACATGTCAAATAATAATACTTTAGTAGATATTGCAACAGTTACAGTACCAAATAATACGTATGACAAAGTAAAATTCAACTTACATAAAAACACAGATAGTCAATTAGCTTTAGATCAAAAATCTGTTGAAATTACAGGTGATATTGATGGCATTCCTTTTGTGTTTTGGCACAACACTGAAAACCTAGTTGAAGTTGAATTCAACAATTCATTAGAATTAAGTATTCTTGGAAACAATGCGAATGCACTTATTAAGTTTGATTTAAATTCACTGCTAACAATTGTACAAACCATTGGTTTTAACGGGACTTCACCTGAAAAAGCAGATAGAAATGGAAACGGTATTATTGAAATAAACCCAAACAACGATGATGGCAACGGTGAAATTGCTGCTATTTTCTTAGGATTAATACAAGATAGTATTGTACTAGATTAATGTGAAACTTTCTACCATCAATTAAAAAACAGTTTAAAAAGTAGGGTATTTTAATTGATAGTTGTTATTAAATAAACCATTAAATGATTTCATTAAAAGGTATTAAAGGAACGTACGGATTTAGAAAATGATTAAAATTCAGTATCTAATTCGTATTATTTAGGGAGTTTATGTCAAAAAGACTTGTGTGGGGCACAAGTCTTTTTATTTGCTAGAACACCTATAAGTTAAGCGTTCAAAAAAAATAAATAGTGCTAACTGAGAGTTCTAAAAGTAACGGGTTGGTTTCTATTTTTTCGCAGTCTGTAATCAATCAAATCATTAAATGATTCTTTTAGTTTTCTTTAACAAAATTATCGCTAATAATTAGTATTATTGCATATGACAAAAAAGATACTTTGTGTTGCTTTTATTTTAATTTCAATGAAAGCATTTAGTCAAGAAATAAAGAATAACGATTCTATAAAAAATACACCGTTAGCTATTTTCTTAAAAGGCCAAATAGTTAGTAATATAAATAAGACTCCATTAGCTGGAGCCCATTTATTCAATTTAAATTCAGTTATTGGAACTATTGCGAATGATGATGGTAAATTTGAAATTGCTACACAACCAAACGATACTATTTATGTGTCTTACTTAGGGTATCAATCCATAAAATTAAAAATTACAAACGATTTATTAAAAGGAAATGAACTAGTCATTGAATTGCATGAAAAAACGGAACAAATTAAAGAAGTTGTTGTAAAATCGCACAAACTTGTTGGTGTTTTAGAGATTGATGCTAAAAATGTACCAAAAGATAAATATGCTCGAATTCACATTGTAGGCTTGCCTCAAACATATGAAGTTGGCACAAGAACGCGAAGAAACTACACCTCGCCTATTGATGCTTTGTTTAAACCAATAGATTTTGTGTATAGTATGTTTGGGAAAAAACCAAAGCAATTAAGAAAACTAAAAAAATTACGTAGCGACGACCATTTGCGTGTCATGTTAGAAGGCAAATTTAATAGAGAACTGATGATGGAGTACTTGGATTTGGATGCCGATGAACTCACAGAATTACTTAACGAATGTAATTATTCAGACTATTTTATAAAATCGGCCAGTGATTTACAGTTAATTGAAGCCGTTTTATTATGCTACGAAAACCACAAAGCAATTAAAAAAGGAAGTACTATTAAAGAAAAATAGCGCTTAGCTTTCACTTTCATTTACTGGAGGTAATTTTTTAGCTTTTTTACTTCCTGCATACATGTCATAACGTACAAACTTACAATCTAAATCACCATTTTTTACGGGTATTTTTCTTGAAGTTCTTAATCCAACGTGTTTCAATGCTTCAAAATCTGATGTTATAAACCAAACAGTAGAGTCTGGATAACCATGCTTTAATGTGTCTCCAATTTTCTTGTAAAATTCTTGAACATCAACATTTAAACGCTCTCCATAAGGCGGATTAAATAAAATAGTAGTTTGCCCAAATACTTCTTTTGCTGAATTAAAGAAATTGATATGATGTACACCTATAAACTCTTCTAAATTAGCATTTTTTATATTTTCTTGTGCTTTTGTTACAGCTGAAGGTGCTTTATCAAATCCCATAATCTTAAAATGAGAGCTTCTAATTTTTTTCAATAAAGAATCTTGAATGGTAAAATATAAATCTTCATCATAATCTTCCCACTTTTCAAAACCAAATTCTTTTCTGTTGATATTTGCAGGAATATTATTCGCTATCATAGCAGCTTCAATTAAAATAGTACCTGAACCACACATTGGGTCAATAAAATTACAATCGCCTGTATACCCTGAAAGCAATACCAAACCAGCTGCTAAAACCTCATTAATAGGTGCAATATTGGTAGAACTTCTATAACCACGCTTGTGCAATGAATCTCCTGAACTATCTAAAGAAACCGAACACATTTCTTTTTGTATATGCACATGAATCTTAATATCAGGATGTTTTACATCTACATTGGGCCTTTTATGGTATTTATTTCTAAAATAATCAGCAATGGCATCTTTAGATTTTAATGAGATATAGTGAGAGTTTGTTGTAAAATTATTAGAGTTTACAACTGCACCAATTGAAAACGTAGAATCAACAGTCATAACTCGTTCCCACTCAATTTGCATTAGTTTTTTGTACAAATCATCTTCATCAGCAACTCTAAAACGCTTAATTGGTTTTAAAATTCGTATTGCGGTACGTAAAGCTATATTTGCTTTGTACATAAAACCTTTATCACCTCTAAAAGACACGCTTCTAATACCAACTTCAACATCTTGAGCTCCTAAATTTTTAAGTTCAGTTTCTAATAATTCTTCAAAACCAAACATTGTGGTTGCAACCATTCTAAAATCACGATTCATATTCTCCTATTTTCTGCAAAAATACAGAAAGATTTTCGATAAAAGCCTTTTCAATTTGTTTAGAAATAAACCGTCCCTCTAATTGACATTAAAATTGATGCATTAAACTAAAACTATTTGCTATTTTTGCATGCATTTCAACAATTATGACTCAAAACAACGACTGGTTTGTATCTTGGTTTGATACAAATTATTATCATATTTTATATTCGCATAGAGATTATACGGAAGCTCAGGAGTTTATGCAAAATATTATTTCTTATTTAGCGCTTAAAAAAGAAGCTACTTTGCTAGATTTAGGTTGTGGTAAAGGACGTCACTCAATTTATTTAAATTCTTTAGGATTTAACGTTGTTGGAGCAGATTTATCTAAAAATAGTATTCAGCAAGCAAAACAATTTGAAAATGAGCGTTTACATTTTATGGAGCAAGATATGCGTAACCCGTTTAAAGACAGTTATAACGCAGTTTTAAATTTGTTTACTAGTTTTGGTTTTTTTGAAGATGATGCTGAAGATATTACCATACTTCAAAATATAAAGAATAGTTTAAAACCTGAAGGTATAGCTATTATTGACTTTATGAATGTGAAAAAAGTGATGGCTAATTTAGTTGCTAAAGAAACACAATTAATTGAAGGAATTACGTTTAACATTACTAGATATATTAAAGATGGTTTTGTTGTTAAAGAAATAAATTTTGATGCTGATGGCAAGCATCACACCTATTTTGAGAAAGTAAAATGCTTAGATTTACCAAAAATTAATTCGTACTTAGCAGCTGTTAATTTTAAAATAAAACATACTTTTGGTAATTATCAACTAGCCCCTTTTAACGAAACTACCTCTGATCGATTAATTTTAGTTTTAGAATGACATACATTGCACTTATAGTATCTGTTTTAGTAGGAATTCTAATTGTTTTTGGTTTAAAACCAAGCAACAAAATAGCACAATTGTTATTAGCTTTTAGTGGTGCTTACTTATTATCTATTACCATACTTCACTTATTTCCAGAAGTATATACAAGTAAAGTTTCTAATATTGGTCTATTTATTTTAATTGGATTGTTATTTCAACTAATCCTAGATTTTTTCTCTAAAGGTGCTGAACACGGTCATATTCATATACAAGAAAACAGTACTTTTCCTTGGGCATTATTTGTAAGTTTAAGTATTCACGCATTTATGGAAGGCATTCCTTTGGCACATAACCACCACCATGACTATTTATTATGGGCAATTGTGGTACATAAAATTCCTATTGCAATAATATTGGGTACCTTTTTTGTGAATTCTAACATTGCTAAATCTAAAGCATTGTTATTTTTAATACTTTTTTCTTTAATGTCACCGTTAGGAAGTTTGGCAGGAGAACATATTCAAGTAGTAATGACGTATAAAACTGAAATTACAGCCATTATTATTGGAATATTTTTACATATTTCTACTATAATTTTATTTGAAACATCAAAAAACCATACGTTTAATCTCTTAAAGTTTATTGCAATATTAACAGGTATGTTTGTTGCCTTTTTAGCTTAATTTGCTACTTGGCTAATAAATTTTATACGCATTAAACGCAACTCATTATCATCAAATTCTCCATCAAATTCATCCATGGCATCTTGTATTTTATCGGTATCAGATTCCATAAAATAGTCGAAAATTTCTTCTTGTTGCTCTTCGTCTAAAAGCTCATTAATACAATAGTTTATATTAATTTTTGTTCCGCTATACACAATACGTTGCATTTCTTCAATTAACTCTTCAAACTTTAAACCTTTAGATTTTGCAATGTCTTCCAATGGAATTTTCCGATCCGTATTTTGAATGATGTACAATTTTAATCCAGAGTTAACTCCAGTACTTTTAACAACAAAATCATCAGGTCTTAAAATTTCATTTTCCTCAACGTATTTAGCTATTAATTCAACAAAAGGTTTCCCAAATTTTTTCGCTTTCCCTTCACCAACACCAAAAATATTTGTCAATTCATCCATTGAAATAGGATATTTTAACGCCATATCTTCCAATGAAGTTTCTTGAAAAACAGCATAAGGTGGCACTCCATTCTTTTTGGCTACAGATTTTTGCAAATCTTTTAATAATTTAACCAACATTTCATCTGCGGCTGCACCACTACCCTTTTGGTTTGTTACAATAGTAGTATCATCATCTTCATCGTAAATATGATCTTCAGTCATCATAAAAGAGGTCTGCTTTTTTGTATAAGCAACTCCTAGTTCTGTTATTTTTATAACACCATATTGTTCAATTTCTTTTCTTATAAAACCTGCAACCAAAGCCTGTCTAATTAGCGCCATCCAATATTTATCTGGATGTTGTATCCCACAACCAAAAAATAATTGATCATCTGTTTTATGAGATTTTAATAACGCATTTATTTTTCCTATTAATGTGTTTACAAGTTCTTTTGCTTTGTATTTTTGTTTTGTTTTTTGAACAACTTCTAATAAATTTAATAAATCCTCTTTGGCTTCGTGTTTCTTCTTAGGATTTTTCATATTATCATCCATATCAGCTCCTAAACCGCTAATATCATCAAATTCTTCACCAAAATAATGCAGTAAATACTTTCGTCGAGACATGGAGGTTTCTGCATAACCAACTACTTCTTGCAATAATGAATTTCCTATTTCTTGTTCAGCAATAGGTTTTCCTGAAAGAAATTTCTCTAACTTTTCAATATCTTTATATGCATAATACGCTAAACAGTAGCCTTCTCCTCCATCTCTACCGGCTCTACCAGTTTCTTGATAATAACTTTCTAAACTTTTTGGAATGTCATGGTGAATTACAAAACGAACATCAGGCTTGTCAATTCCCATCCCAAAAGCGATAGTTGCAACAACTACATCTACATCTTCCATTAAAAACATATCTTGGTGTTTTGCTCTAGTTTTACCATCTAAACCCGCATGATATGGAACCGCTTTTACACCGTTAACTTGCAATACTTGTGCTACTTCTTCTACTTTTTTTCTGCTTAAACAGTAAATAATACCTGATTTGTCTTGGTGTTGACGGATAAATCGAATAATATCTGAATTAACATTTTTTGTTTTAGGACGAACATCATAAAATAAATTAGGACGGTTAAAAGATGCTTTAAACGTTTTGGCATTTGACATACCAAGGGTTTTTAAAATATCTTCCTGTACTTTTTCAGTTGCTGTAGCCGTTAAGCCAATAATTGGAACTTTATCTATTTTTTCAATAATAGTACGAAGATTTCTATATTCTGGTCTAAAATCATGTCCCCATTCTGAAATACAATGCGCTTCATCAATAGCTACAAATGAAATAGTTTGTTGTTGCAAAAACGCTACATACTCTTCTTTAATAAGAGATTCTGGAGCTACATATAATAATTTTGTAATGCCACTTTCAATATCGTTTTTAACCTGTGCTACTTCCGTTTTATTTAATGAAGAGTTTAAAACATGCGCTATTCCATACTCTGATGAAATTCCTCTTATAGCATCAACCTGGTTTTTCATTAATGCAATTAAAGGTGAAACAACAATTGCTGTACCTTCTTTCATCAATGCTGGTAACTGATAACACAAAGATTTACCACCACCTGTAGGCATAATTACAAAAGTATCATGTCCATCCATAATACATCGTATCACTTTCTCTTGCAACCCTTTGAATTTATTAAATCCAAAATTCTTTTTCAAAGCTTCGTGTAAATCAATATTTTTACTGCTCATTATGCTTTTAAATTATTAAAACAAATTTTAATTATAGGGACTAAATAAGTATTTAGCATTAAAGTTAAAAAAAAAATACACATTTGACTTTTATTTTTAAAAGTTTTTCTAATTTCTAACTAAATAACTTTATTTTTGTTTGCTAATACAAAATAAAACATTTTTTCATTCAAAAAAATATATTCTTTTGAAAAATAAAAATACAATTATAGAAACTGCCAAGCAAACTATTTTAGCTGAAAGTGATGCTATTGCTAATTTAACAAATTTTTTAAATAATGATTTTAAAAATGCAGTAAACTTCATTCATTCTTCTAATGGTAGAGTTATTGTTACCGGAATTGGTAAAAGTGCAAATATAGCAACTAAAATTGTTGCCACATTTAATTCTACGGGTACGCCTGCAATTTTTATGCACGCTGCGGATGCTATTCATGGCGATTTAGGAATCATTCAAAAAAATGATGTGGTTATTTGCATATCAAAAAGTGGAAATACTCCTGAAATTAAAGTGCTAGTTCCATTAATTAAAAATTATGGAAATAAAATTATAGCAATTACAGGTAATATTGAATCTTATTTAGGTACAAATGCCAATTATGCATTAAATTCGTATGTAGAAAAAGAGGCTTGTCCTAATAATTTAGCACCTACAACAAGTACAACAGCTCAGTTAGTTATTGGAGATGCGCTTGCGGTTTGTTTATTAGAATTAAATAATTTTTCTAGTAAAGATTTTGCTAAATACCATCCTGGAGGCGCTTTGGGTAAAAAATTATATTTAAGAGTTCGAGATTTAATTGAAAATAATGAAATACCAGAAGTTTTAACAACAACACCTATTAAAGATGTAATTATTGAAATTTCAAAAAAACGTTTAGGGACAACCGCAGTTACTGAAAATAAAAAAATTGTGGGGATTATTACTGATGGAGATTTAAGGCGTATGTTAAAAGATAATTCAGATATTAGCACTTTAACAGCATTAGATGTTATGAGTAAAAACCCAAAAACAATTCAAATTGATGAAATGGCAATCACTGCTTTAGAAACCATGGAAGCCAACAATATTACTCAAATTTTAGTTGAAGATACCATAACGTATGCAGGTGTTGTACATTTACATGATTTATTAAAAGAAGGAATTTTTTAAAATGGCAAGAAAAATAAAACAAGAAAAAGAAATGTCTTTTTTAGACCATGTAGAAGTACTACGATGGCATTTAGTACGTTCATCAGGTGCTATATTCACCTTTGCAATTGTTGCTTTTGTTATGAAAGATTTTATTTTTAATACAATCTTATTCGCACCAAAAGAAGCTAGCTTTATTACGTATCGCTTTTTTTGTGAAGTTTCTAAACTATTTGGAACAGAAGGATTGTGCATTACAGAAATACCTTTTACATTTCAAAGTTTGGCAATGGCTGAGCAATTTAGTGTTCATATTTGGACCTCTATAACCGTAGGATTTATTATTGCTTTTCCTTTTGTTATTTGGGAATTTTGGAAGTTTATAAGTCCGGGATTGTATGAAAAAGAGCGAAAAGGGGCTTTTATTTTTATTATAATATCTTCACTTTTATTTTTTATAGGTGTTTTATTCGGGTACTATTTAGTAACGCCATTATCCGTTAACTTTTTAGGAAACTATTCAGTAAGTGATATTGTTGAGCGTAACATTACATTAGGATCTTATATTTCGTTAGTGCGCTCGTCATCACTAGCTTCAGGTCTTATATTTGAATTGCCAATTGTCATGTATTTTTTAACTAAAATGGGCTTAATAACTCCAGAATTTTTAAAAAAATACAGAAAACATGCATTAGTCGTTGTTTTAATTTTAGCAGCAATTATTACACCACCCGATATAATTAGTCAAGTAATTGTTGGTATTCCTATTATGATTTTATATGAAGTAAGTATTTTTATTTCTAAAATGGTTATTAAAAACGAACTCAAAAAAGAACAGCAAAATGCCTAATCAAGTGGAAGAATTTAATGCGTATCGTGTTAAAATGAACGATAAAATTTTAGCAGAAGACAATAAATTAATTAAAAGAATATTTAATTTAGACACCAACGCTTTTACAAAGGGGCATTTAGATGTTAAAACAAAAGAATTATTAGGCTTAGTTGCATCAGCTGTTTTACGTTGCGATGATTGTATAAAATATCATTTAGAAACCTCATTTAAAGAAGGCGTCACAAAAGAAGAAGTGATGGAAACACTTTCTATTGCAACTTTAGTGGGTGGAACCATTGTAATTCCACATTTGCGTAGAGCCTACGAATTTTGGGAAGAATTAGAAACAACCAATAGTCAACATAAATAAACTGTTAAATTATAATGATTTTAAGAGCTGAAAATATTAAGAAGAAATACGGAAGTAGATACGTTGTAAAAGGAATTTCTTTAGAAGTTGAACAAGGTCAAATTGTTGGACTTTTAGGCCCGAACGGAGCAGGGAAAACAACTTCTTTTTACATGATTGTTGGTATGATTAAACCCAATGAAGGTCAAATTTATTTAGATAATAAGCCTATAACTTCATTCCCAATGTATAAAAGAGCGCAACAAGGTGTTGGTTATTTAGCACAAGAAGCCTCTGTTTTTAGAAAATTATCTGTTGAAGACAATATTCTTTCAGTGTTGCAATTCACAGATTTATCTACCTTCGATCAAAAGAAAAAATTAGAATCGCTTATTGACGAATTTAGCTTAGGTCATGTGCGTAAAAATCGTGGAGATTTATTATCTGGTGGTGAGCGAAGAAGAACGGAGATTGCACGTGCATTGGCTTCAGATCCTAAATTTATTTTATTAGATGAACCTTTTGCAGGTGTTGACCCAATTGCTGTTGAAGACATTCAAAATATTGTAGCACATTTAAAAGATAAAAATATTGGTATTCTAATTACCGATCACAATGTACAGGAAACTTTAGCTATTACTGATAAAACATATTTAATGTTTGAAGGTGGTATTTTAAAAGAAGGAACACCTGAAGAACTGGCTGAAGATGAAACGGTTAGACGTGTTTATTTAGGAAAAGACTTTGAATTAAAAAAACGTAAATTCTAATGTTTTTTTAAGGCATGAACTATAAAAAAATAGTTACTAAAATAGCCAAAGAGCTAGAAAACACACCAAATAAAGGGAAAGTTGCAAACTATATTCCTGAATTAAGCACCATAGATTCTTCTAAATTTGGTGTTCATTTAACAACAATTCAGAACAGACATTTCAATTTTGGCAATGCTAATGAGAAATTTTCAATACAAAGTATTTCAAAAGTATTGTCTTTATCTTTGGCATATCAACTTGAAGATGAAAAATTATGGAAACGTGTTGGGGTTGAACCTTCAGGAACCGCTTTTAACTCATTGATACAATTAGAAACCGATATTGGAATACCTCGTAACCCGCTTATTAATGCGGGTGCTTTGGTAATTTCTGATATTTTAGTGAGTCATTTAAAAAATCCTAAAGAAGATTTTATCAACTATGTAAGGAAAATTTCTGGCATTGAAACTATTGATTATTGCCCACGAATTGCGAATTCTGAAAAAGCTTCTGGGTATAGAAATACCGCTTTAATTAATTTAATGAAATCTTTTGGAAATATTAAAAATGATATTGATGTGGTGATGGATTTCTATTTTAATTTATGCTCAATTGAAATGACTTGCAAAGAACTTTCTCAAACATTTCTATTTTTAGCAACTTATGGCGTCTCACCGTATTCTGAAGAACGAGTTTTAAGTAAAAGTAACTCTAAACGGATCAATGCAATTATGCAGTTATGTGGTTTTTACGATGAAGCAGGTGAATTTTCATTTAAAGTTGGCTTGCCTGGTAAAAGTGGCGTTGGCGGAGGAATTGTAGCCATTTACCCCAATAAATATGTAATTGCAGTTTGGAGTCCGAAACTTAACAAAAAAGGAAATTCTTTTAAAGGAATTCAGTTTTTAGAAAAATTTACAACTGAAACTGAAGCTTCTATTTTTTAACTTTTTTACGATTCAATTTTACATCAACTAAAGACAAAAGTACATACACAATAATAACTATTGGTATTGCAATAAATTGAAGAAAAACACACAACGCTACTGTTATTAAAATATAACTAAACTTCACTTTATTATTTTTCCAAGTATAATCTTTAAATTTTAAAGAAAATAATGGTATTTCAGCGTTCATTAAATAACTTAAAAGCATTGCTAGTCCAATTAAAAACCAAACATTCTCAATTAAATTTATAAAAAATTGATTGTTACTATACGCTAAAATTAAAGGCAAAGATAAAACTACCAATGCAGCTGCAGGTGTTGGTAAACCTATAAATGAACTTGTTTGGCGTTCATCAATATTAAATTTAGCCAATCTGTAAGCTGCTGCTAGTGTAACAATTAGGCCAATAATTGCAATAAAAAAAGTGGAGTTGAAATGCTCCCACATTGGTGTTTTAATATTTATTACATTCTTCAAATCCCAACTTCCTTTCGTTAATACTTTTGAAATTAATTGAAATAGTACAATTCCGGGTACTACTCCGCTTGTAACAACATCAGCCAAAGAATCTAACTGTTTTCCTAATTCACCCTGTACATTTAGTAAACGTGCAGCTAAACCATCAAAAAAGTCGAAAAATACACCTAAAAAAACAAAAAAAGCGGCTAATACCAATTGCTCTTTTACCGCAAAGTAAACTGCTATTGTACCTGATAATAAGTTAAGTAGCGTAATTAAATTTGGAAGGTGCTTTTTAAAAGTCATTTTAGTAAAATTTTGTTAAATTTAGTGAATTGTTTTTACTACAATTTAATTTTATTCAATTTTTATAATTTATTGCTAAATGCCACTAATTAAGTCTTCTTACCAAGCTCCTTTTCTTTTTAAAAATGGGCATTTAAATACTGTTTATAAAACACTATTTTATAAACACACCATCAACTATCATAGAAAAAGGATTGATACACCTGATGATGATTTTTTGGATTTAGATTTTTCAACAGTAGGTTCAGAAACTATGGTCATTGCGATGCATGGTTTAGAAGGAAGTTCACAATCCAGCTATCTAATTTCTGTAATTAATTATTTGAATTCAAAAAATATGGATTGTGTAGCAGTTAATTTTAGAGGATGTAGTGGTGAAGACAACAACCAATTATACTCCTATCATAGTGGTAAGACGGATGATTTAGAAACTGTAATTAACTATTTATTAGAGAATTACAATTATAAAAACATCGTTCTTTTGGGATATAGTATGGGCGGAAATATTACATTGAAATATATGGGTGAAACAGCTGCTATAAATTCAAAAATTAAAGGAGCGATTGCAGTTTCTGTCCCTTGCGATTTAAGAGGCTCATCTTACGCTTTGGCTAGTTGGAGCAATTCAATTTATATGAATAAGTTTTTAAAAACCTTAAAAGAAAAAACACTTTTTAAGATTCATAAATTTCCTAAAAACACCATTGACATTTATAAAGCGCAAAATGCCAACTCTTTTGAAGATTTTGACAATGCAGTAACTGCGCCTTTATTTGGCTATAAAAATGCTGAAGATTACTGGGAAACTTGTAGCAGCAAACAATTTATACCTGCAATTGATAAACCTACGTTATTAATTAATGCGTTAGATGATTCGTTTTTATCTAAAAGTTGTTTTCCAATAAGTGAAGCTGAAAATAATTCAAATTTTAATTTAGAATTACCAACATATGGAGGCCATGTTGGGTTTAATACTTCCTTCTTTGGAAAAGATATATTATGGAGCGAAAACCGTATTTTATCATTTATTAATCATATTATTTATGAATGAATCAACAATTAACTAACAAAGTTTTTTTACATTCGCTTTTAAAATTACGATACATTGAAAAAAAGCCTATTCATTCTATTTTTTGCTAGTCAGCTTGTTTTTAGCCAATCCGTTCGAAAATATTCAAATGAATTTTTAAATATTGGTGTTGATGCAGCTGCTTTTGGTATGGGAAAAGCCGTTGTTGCTACTAGTAACAATGTAAATGCAATGTATTGGAATCCGGCTGGTTTAACCAATATTAAAAAGTATGAAGGAGCAATTATGCACGCTGAATATTTTGCTGGCATTGCCAAATATGATTACGTTGGATTTGCAATGCCAATTGATTTACAAAGTGCATTAGGTATCTCTTTAATTCGTTTTGGTGTTGATGATATTTTAAACACTACTGAACTTATTGATAATGAAGGAAATATAGATTACAATCGTATTCGTTTATTTTCAGCAGCTGATTATGCTTTTAATATTGCTTATGCAAGAAAATCACGTATTGAAGGATTAAATTTTGGTGCAAATGCTAAAATTGTTCGTCGAATAATTGGTGATTTCGCCACTTCTTGGGGTTTTGGAATTGATGCAGGGATTCAATACGAAAGAAATAATTGGAAATTTGGGTTAATGCTTCGTGATATTACAACTACGTTTAACACTTGGAATATTAATGAAGATGAGTTTGATAAAATTAAAGATGCAATTCCAGGTGAAAATCAAGAATTACCCGAAAGTACTGAAATAACATTACCAAAAGCACAGCTAGGTGTTGCTAAACAATTTGCAATTTCAAGAGATTTTAAGTTGTTAACTGAAGTTGATTTAAACCTTCGATTTGCAAAAACAAATGATATTATTTCAAGTGACATTGTAAGTATTGATCCTGCTTTAGGTTTTCAAATTGATTATTTAAATACGGTTTTTTTACGTGGTGGATTAGGTAATTTTCAAAATGAGTTACAGTTTGATGCTTCAAAAGAATTTGTTTTTCAACCAAACTTTGGAGTTGGTTTTAACTATAGAGGAATTCAAATTGATTATGCACTTACAAATATTGCTAACGTTGGAAATGCGTTATACTCTAATGTGTTTTCAATTAAAATAGCATTTGATAATTTTAGATAATATGAATAAATTATTTTTATTTTTTGGATTACTTCTTTTCAATTCTTTTCACATAGAAGCACAGCAACAATTATCTTCAAAAGCAACAGTAAGCGTTATAACTTGTGGCCCTGGAAATGAATTATACTCAACTTTTGGACATAGTGCTTTTAGAATACATGATGCTAGTTTAGGAATTGATAAAGTTTATAATTATGGGACTTTTGACTTTAATGCGCCTAATTTTTACCTAAATTTTGCAAAAGGACAACTAACATATCAATTATCAACTTCTAGTTTTAGCCGTTTTTTAAGAGCCTATCAATACGAAAATCGTTGGGTAAAAACGCAAGAATTAAACTTAACTTCTACTGAAGTTCAGGCTACCTTCAACTTTTTAGAAAACAATGCAACACCTGAAAATAGAGATTATCAATATGATTTTTTTTATGATAATTGTTCTACTAAAATTGAAGATATTCTAAAACATATTTTAAATGATAAAGTTACTTTTAGTAATTCTCATATCTCTTCAAACAAAACACACAGAGACTTAATTACAGATTATACAGTTCAACAAAAATGGTCGAAATTTGGAATAGATTTAGCGTTGGGCTCTGTAATTGATGACAAAGCAACGAAAGATGAGTACAAATTTTTACCTGATTATGTTTTTGAAGCTTTTAACAACGCAACTATTAAAACTAAAAATGGCATACAACCAATTGTAAAAAAAGAACGAACTATTTTAACGGTTAACAAAAATTTATTAAAGAGCAAAAACTCAATAGTTAGTAGACCTTTTTTTGTATTACTATTTATTAGTTTGCTGCTTATTTTTATCACTTTTAAAAACAAAACTTCTAAAAGAACAAAATGGTTAGATTTTTCAATCTTCTTTAGTACAGGAATTATTGGAATTGTGGTATTGCTGTTGTGGTTTGCAACTTCTCACACAGCAACGTATAAAAATTTAAATTTCTTATGGGCTTTTGCTCCAAATTTGCTAGTCTCATTTTACATGTTTAAACTTAAACTTCCAAATTGGGTAAAACAATATAACTACCTACTAATGTTTCTTTTAGCCCTAACTATTATTGTGTGGATTGCTAAAATTCAGATCTTTAATTTTGCTATTTTACCACTAATTTTAGCGTTGGGTTTTCGTTATTGGTATTTAGCTACACTAAAAAAATAGCGCTTATAATTTTAATTCAAGGTATTTATCAACAAAGGCTTTTATACCATCTTCTAACTTAGTTTGTGGCTTAAAATTAATATAATTGTATAACTTTTCCACATTTGCGTACGTTGATTGTACATCACCTGGCTGCATTGGTTTAAAAACAATTTTACCCTTTTTACCCAATGCTTTTTCAATAGCTTTTACATAATCCATTAATGCAACTGGACTGTTATTCCCAATATTAAATAGTTGATATGCTTTCGAACTTTTTGAAGGAACTGGTTTTTTAGCATTAAATTCAATGCTGTTTTCCTTTGGTGGTTTTGGTAATAATCGCTTAATACTTTCAACAATATCACCTACATAGGTAAAATCCCGGCTCATATTTCCGTGATTAAACACTTCAAATTCTCTATCTTCAACAATAGCTTTTGTGAAAATATGTAGCGCCATATCTGGTCTTCCCCAAGGGCCGTACACTGTGAAAAAACGTAAACCTGTAGAAGGAATATTATACAAATTAGCATACGAATGTGCCATCATTTCATTTGCTTTTTTACTTGCAGCATACATTGCTAAAGGATGATCTGTACAATTGTCTTCTTGAAAAGGAATTTCTTCACTTAAACCATACACAGAACTTGATGAAGCAAATATTAAATGCTCTACAGGAAATGCTCTACAACTTTCTAAAATGTTTAAAAAACCAGTGATATTACTATCTACATACGAATGTGGGTTTTCTAAAGAGTACCTCACTCCTGCTTGTGCTGCTAAATTAACTACAAAATCGAATTGTTGTTCTTCAAACAGTGCCTTTAAATTTGTTAAATCTGTTAAGTCTAATTTTATAAATGAATTATTTTCTATTTTCAATAATTTATTATATTCAATTTCTTCAGTATTAAAACCCAAATCTTGCAACCTAGCCAATTTTAATTTCGGATTGTAATACTCGTTTATAGTATCTAAACCAACAACTTCAAAATTTGAAGCAACCAATAATTTTGCTAAATGATGACCAATAAAACCAGCCATTCCTGTAATAAGTACTTTTTTCAATTTTTTTAATTTTATAAAATATTCAACATGTTATTTTAAACACTTCTCTATACAATTTTTCATCAAAAATCACTCGAAGTGACGTTTTAACTTTATTCGTCAGTTCGAGTGATTTTAAAACAAATAGCATTTGTTTTAAAATTGTATCGAGAACGAGAACACTTCACTTTTTGAACTTCTTTTTTGCTAAATTAATTAAACTATCATATTCATTATTGATTAAAGCTTCTTTTTTTTCTTTAGACCACTTTTTTAATTGTTTTTCTTTCTCAATTGCAATAGTTATATCTGTAAACTCAGCATAAAAAACTAATTCTACGGGTCTCCTTTGATGGGTATAACTGTTTTTATAAAAACCTGATTCATGTTGACTTAATCGTATATCTAAATTACTAGTAACTCCTGTATAATAAGTATTATCTGAACATTTAAGCATATATACATAGCTTTTTTTTATCATAATTTAGTTTCAAAATACTTCTCGATACAATTTTTTTCAAAAACCACTCGAAGTGACGTTTTAACTTTATTCATCAGTTCAAGTAGCTCAGCATATTAAGAACTCATCATTACTTCTCGATACACTTTTTTTCAAAAATCACTCGAAGTGACGTTTTAACTTTATTCGTGAGTTCGAGTAGCAAAGCGTATCGAGAACTCATCAAAAATAGCATTAAATAATACAATCAGTTAATATCTGCAGCAATTATTTAAAAATAGTAGCATCTAAAATCAAATTAACACCTTAAATTTGAACATAAAATTTTGATACAAATGAACAAACAATTAATTGAGTGTGTCCCAAATATTAGTGAAGGAAGAGATTTGGTAAAAATTAACGCTATTGCAGCCGTTGTTGAAACTGTTGAAGGCATTAAACTGTTAGATATTGATCCTGGAAATGCAACAAATAGAACTGTAATTACTTTTGTTGGCGAACCAAAAAATGTGATTGATGCGGCCTTTAAATTAATTAAAAAAGCGGCTGAATTAATTGATATGAGCAAACATAGTGGTGAACATCCACGCTTTGGAGCAACTGATGTTTGTCCGTTAGTCCCAATTTCTGGAATAACTTTAGAAGAAACGGCTGTTTTTGCACATCAATTAGGTGAACGCGTTGGAAAAGAACTAGGTATTCCTGGTTATTTTTACGAAAACGCAGCAAAAGAACCAAAGCGAATCAACTTAGCGAATTGCCGTTCAGGTGAATATGAAGGATTGAAAGAAAAATTAATAAATCCTGCTTGGAAACCAGACTTTGGTCCTTCTCAATTTAATGCAAGTATTGCTAAATCTGGTTGTACAGCTATTTCTGCACGTGATTTTTTAATTGCTTACAACGTAAATTTAAACACAACTTCAACCAGAAGAGCCAATGCTATTGCGTTTGACATTCGTGAAGCTGGGAGAGTACAACGTGAAGGAAATCCTGCTACTGGAAAAAAATTATTAGATACTAATGGAGAACCTATTCGTATTCCAGGAAAATTAAAAGCGGTAAAAGGTATTGGTTGGTATATTGATGAATATGGAATTGCACAAATCTCATACAATTTAACCAATATAAATATTACTTCCATGCACGTTGCTTTTGATGAGACTGTTAAATCTGCCATTGAAAGAGGTTTACGTGTTACGGGTTCTGAATTAATTGGCTTAATTCCTTTACAAGCCATGTTAGATGCTGGAGATTATTTTTTACGTAAACAAGAACGTTCACTAGGAATTTCAGAAGAGGAGAAAATTAAAATTGCTGTAAAATCTTTAGGTTTGGATGATTTAAAACCGTTCAATCCACAAGAAAAAATCATTGAATATTTATTAAAAGACGATACTAAAAAATTAGTTGATTTTACTATGAGTGGCTTTGCTGAAGAAACTGCAGGTGAATCTATGGCTCCTGGAGGTGGTTCAATTGCTGCCTATGTTGGTACTTTAGGTGTTTCTTTGGGAACTATGGTTGCTAATTTATCAGCTCATAAAGCTGGTTGGGATGATAAATGGGAATTTTACTCTAATTGGGCTGAAAAAGGACAAGCATATAAAAATAAACTGTTGTATTTAGTTGATGAAGATACCAATGCGTTTAATAAAATTATTGAAGGTTTTAGAATGCCAAAATCTAACCCTGAAGAAGTAGAAGCTCGTAAACTAGCCGTTGAAAACGCTACCAAATATGCTACTGAAATACCATTTCAAGTGATGGAAACAGCATTTAATTCAATGGAAGTTATGCAAGCCATGTTAAAAGATGGTTTGCAAAGTTCACTCTCAGACACTGGTGTTGGTGTTTTATGCGCTAGAACAGCTGTTATTGGTGCTTATTTTAATGTTCGTATAAATGCAAAAGATATTAAAGATAGAGTTTTTGCGGATGCTATTTTAACACGTGCAAAAGCTATTTATACAAAAACCATTGCAATAGAAAGAGATGTGATGATTTTTATTGATAAAAAAATGTAAACATTCTATATTTAAAAACATGAAAAGACTGGTTAAATTTTAAATTCTTAACCAGTCTTTTATTAAATTAACAAACTGTACTAAATCCTATTTTATTATTTCACCTTCTTCCATTAAGATAGGATATACATATCCTTGGCCGAAATCTTTATCTAAAATTATGATTCCTTTAAAAGTAATAACATCACCAACTTTAACGGTTTCAAGCGTAGTTACGGTTAAACTTTTTTCACCTTCAAACTGAGTGCCATCACTAATATGAACCCAATTTTTACTCATAATTCCATTATTTACTTTTATAACATTCCCTTTTACTATAATTGTTTTTGCAGAAAAAGTTTTCTTTGCTGAAAATAATTCATTTAATGAAGTTCCATTTTTTGGCTTTTCAATCTTAATAACTTCTTCAACTTTAGAAACCTCAGAGTTTGTGTGTGGATTCTTTTGTTTTACAACTTTAGCAACTTCCGTTGTTCTAATACCTTCACTAAAAGTTATAAAATCAAAAGTTTTATTCAATTCTTTGCTTTCAAAATTTTTCATAACCATTCCACCTTCATAAAAATAAGTTTCACCAATTGTTACGGGTGTATTTGGAATTGCCATCCAGTAACTATTTCCTTCTTCATTAACATTTAAATAGGTATAACCGCCACCATTTAAAGTTTCTTTAACAACTATTTTATGCACATTAGATGTTGCTTTGGCCTCTTTTAAAGGCATTTTTTTATAGTTTTCTTTTTCTTTACAACTCACTAGTACTAAAACACTAAAAATTACTGCAAAAAATTGTATATTATTTTTCATTTTTTATAATTTAATTTGAAGTAAAAGTAACATTAATTACATAATTTCTTTATGACAATTATCACCATTCTAAGGTGCTTATCCCTTTACTTTTTAAATAGTTATTTGTAGTGCTAAAATGGTTGTTTCCAAACCAAAAGCCTCTGTTAGCACTTAATGGAGATGGATGTCCACTTGTTAAAACGCAATGCTTCTTGCTGTCAATTTTTTTACCTTTTTTTTGTGCATAACCTCCCCAAAGTAAGAACACTACATTTTCTTTTTCTTCAGAAATTAAAGATATTACTGCATCGGTAAATTGTTCCCATCCTTTTTTTTGATGCGAGCCTGCTTCATGTGCTTTTACTGTTAAAGTAGCATTTAAAAGCAAGACGCCTTGTTTTGCCCAACGTTCTAAATTTCCACTTTCTGGATTTGGAATTTTAATATCAGCTTTAATTTCTTTAAATATGTTTTTTAATGAAGGTGGATGCGTAATAGCATTATTAACACTAAAACACAATCCGTTAGCTTGTCCTTCGCCATGATATGGATCTTGTCCAATAATTACTACTTTTAAATCTTCAAAAGAACATAAATTAAATGCCTCAAAAATCTGTTTTTCAGGAGGATAACATGTATTTACTTCGTATTCATTTGCTACAAAATGTGTAAGTTCTTTAAAATAAGGCTTTTCAAATTCAGTATTTAGACGGATTTTCCAACTATCAGCTATTATCAATTTCATGATTGCTATTCGGCTTAAATTTATACTTTTGCTTAACTTTTCAAAAGTACTATTTTTTATGAGTAATATTTCAGAAAAAACATTGTTAGATTTAGAATTAGCGACTGTATTAAATTCAGTTAGTGAATTTTGTATTTCTGATTTAGGTAAAAGTAACGTGTTACAAATTAAACCCTTTAAGAGTTTAAAAACGCTTCAACCTGAATTATTGCAAGTAAACGAGTATTTAACTAGCTTTATTAACGAAAATAAAATTCCTAATCATTATTTTGATGATATTCAAAAGGAAATTCATTTGCTTAATATTGAAAACAGTTATCTAGAACCCCCTTCGTTTTTAAAAATAGTAAACAATACAACAACCATTTTTGAATTACTTCAATTTTTAAAAAAGTTTAAATTTTATTACCCTACTCTATTTTCTTTTTCTGAAGAAATTGAATATCAAAAACCAATAGTTGAAAATATAGAGAAAAAAATATCCTCATTTGGTGAGGTTAATGACAATGCATCAGCACTACTTAAACAAATAAGAAGCAATATACATTCCATAAGGTCTAAAATTGGTGGTAGTTTTTCAAAAGCGTTAAGCCAATACAGTAGCGCAGGCTATTTAGATGAAATACGAGAATCTGTTATTGACAACCAACGTGTATTAGCTGTTGCTGCTATGCACAGACGAAAAGTAAAAGGTAGTTTGGTTGGAAGTTCTAAAACAGGAAGTATTGTGTTTATTGCACCCGAAGCCACACTACAATTTAGCCGAGAGCTTCAAAATTTGATGTATGAAGAACATCAAGAAGTTATTAGGATTTTAAAAGATTTAACGAACATTTTAAGAGCATATATTCCAAATATTATAAGTTATCAAACTTATTTAACAACATTAGATGTTGTGGCTTCAAAAGCTAAATATGCACATAAAATTAGTGGTTTATTACCTGAAATTACTTCAGAAAAAAGAGTCTATTTTAAAAATGCATATCATCCAATATTATTAATTAATAACAACTTAAAAAAGTTAAAAACGGTACCACAAACTCTTGAATTAAATAAGCAACAACAAATTATAGTCATTTCTGGACCTAATGCTGGTGGAAAAAGTATTGCGCTTAAAACAATTGGCTTACTACAAACTATGTTGCAAAGCGGCATATTAATCCCTGTTGAAGAACGCTCAAAAACATGTTTTTTTGATAAAATTTTAACTGATATTGGCGATAATCAATCCATTGAAAATCAATTAAGTACATATAGTTATCGTTTAAAAAATATGCGTAATTTTTTAAGGAGTTGTAACAACAATACCTTATTTTTAATTGATGAGTTTGGAACTGGAAGTGACCCTGAATTAGGAGGTGCTTTGGCTGAAATATTTTTAGAAGAGTTTTATACAAAAGGTGCTTTTGGAATTATTACCACACACTATGCTAATTTAAAAGTGTTGGCAAGTGAATTAGAAAATGTTTCTAATGCCAATATGCAGTTTGATGAGAAAACATTAATGCCACTATACAAGTTATTTATTGGACAAGCTGGTAGTTCTTTTACATTTGAAGTTGCACAAAAAAATGGAATTCCATTTAGCTTAATTAACAAGGCTAAAAAACGAGTTGATGGGGAAAAGGTACGATTAGATAAAACTATTTCTAAACTTCAAAAAGAACGAAATAAACTTCAAAAAAACGCTGAAACTTTAGAAAAAGAAAAATCAAAAGCAGTTGAACAAACCGATAGTTTATCGGTGAAACAGCTTAAAATTCAAGAAAAATTAGAAGGTTTTCAAGAATTATATGATAGTAACCAAAAAATGCTTGTTTTTGGAAGAAAAACAAATGAATTAGTTCATAAATATTTTCAAACCAATAATAAAAAACAATTGATAGCCGATTTTAATGCTTGGGTTACAATTGAAAAAACTAAACACCTAAAAAAGAATCCTCCACTAGCAAAAACTAAAGTTGAAAAGAAACAAGTTAAAATTCAAAAGCAAAAGGTAAAAACAAAACTTAAAACTATTGAAACTGAAGTATTAGTTGAAGTTACTAAAGTTAGAGAAATTAAAAAAAGTGAAGCTCATAAAGTGGCAAAACAAAAGGCAAACTATATTTTTAAAATTAATGATACCGTTAAAATTATTGGTAGTAACGCACATGGAACTATTGATAAAATTGAAAAAAAGAATGTTTTTATTAATTATGGTGTCTTTACAACTAAAACAACTTTAAGTAAACTTGAGTTAGTTTCCGCAGCAAAATAGCAACTTAATACTATAAAATAGTTAGTTAACGTATTTTTTATTTGCGCTCATTAATTTTTATTATTAAATTTAGCGTGCTAAAAATAAATCATGCTACACTATTTTAAAGCTACTACCGTTTTTTTTATTTGGGTATTAATAGCCTTATCATTTCATCATTTTATTAGTTTCAAAACTTTTGACACCTGTAATTTAGACTCAAGTACAGTAAGCATACGTAACGATTCTTTATTTTTAGTTACTGATGCTGCACAAACTATTTTATATAATTATTCTGAAGGTTTAACTATTCAGAAAGGTAGTATAACTGTTTCTAGTATTGAAAAGCTTCCTTTGTTAAAAGATAGTATTATATCTATATTAACTAATGATTATTCAAAAGAGCTATTAATTACCGGAAAATATTTGCAAGAAGAAACTACACCTAATTTAGGATTGAAACGTGCTAAAATTGTTAAAAATGAACTAATTACTACTAATTTATCTGAATTAAAAATTAAAGTTAATAGCAAAATCTCAAACTTTACATATAGCTATGAAGGTTTTTACAATAACGGTATTTATTTAAAAATCAACACATTAAGAAAATCAACTATTGATAGTTTAGAAAATAGTATTGAAAACAAAACACTTTATATTGAATTTAATAATGACACTTTATTAGTAAATAAAAATTTAATAAAATTCACACCCTCTTTAAAGCAATATTTAAATAAATACACTGATAAAAAAATAGAAATAATTGGACATACTGATAATCTTGGATATTTTGAAGATAATTTAATTATTGGATTAATTAGAGCCAACAAAGTGAAAGATTATTTTGTGATTCATGGTATTGATAGTACTAAAATTGAAACGCGAACAAAAGGAGAATCTGAACCAATTGCTAATAAAACTACTGAAAAAGGAAGAGCTATAAATAAAAGAATTGAACTAAAAATAAACTAACTTATATCTATGCATTTATCAATATTTTCTGACGTTCACATAATCCATTTAATTGAAATTTTTTGCTGGATGTTGGGCACTTTTTTAATTGGACTTTATTTTGGTCGTTTTAGTAAAACAACTAAGAAAGGAAATAAATCAGTAGATTTCTACACGCATGAAGAATTAAACCTTAATGATGACATTTCAAAAATTAGAGCTACCAAAACATTTGAACGTGGCGGCAAAGAAATGATAAAAACGGTGCCTGTAGATACTCATGAAGGATTAAATTTTAGTAGAATTGGAATTGCAACCTTACAAAATAAAGATGATTTGCAATTAATTAAGGGAATTGGCACTTCAATTGAAAAGAATTTAAACAATATTGAAATTTTCACTTTCAAACAAATTAGTAATTTTAACAGTAAAGATATTGTTAAAGTAACTGAATTAATAAAGTTTTTTCCAGGTAGAATTGAGCGTGACGATTGGGTTGGACAAGCGTTTAGCTTATTAAATAACGATGAATAAAATAATTATTTAGTCTTCCTTATAACTCTCCATTTCACTATCATAAAAAGCTGAAGTTTCTTCAATAAGTACAGCAACTTGTGTTTCTAATTCTTCTTGATCTGCACCATCAAAATCTTCAAGCCATTCAATTTCATCATCAACTAAATTAATGATGAATCTTGGAAATTCTGTATGGATAACAAATATTGCTGAATTGTATTCAGTGTTATCTCCTATTAAAAATTTAGGTAAGTTCATTTTTTTCTTTTATTAATTTATTCGACAAATAATTAAATCTAAAAAATAGCATTATAGCTGAGCTCGTTAAAGCAGTTAATAGTCCAATCCAAATACCTAAAGTTCCCAAAGCATCTTCTTTTCCCAAAAAATAACAAATTGGAAAACCTATAATCCAGTAGGCAATAAATGATAATATTGATGGCCATTTTACATCTTGCAAGCCTCTTAATCCACCTAAAATAACTGCTTGTAAACCATCTGAAAGCTGAAACAATCCTGCAACAACTAATAAGCTTGAAGCCATTGCTATTACTTCCAAATTATTGGTAAACAGTAAAGGCAAAGTATCTTTTAAAACCACAAACCCAATTGAAAAAGCAAACATTATAATTAAAATTAGCAGAAAATTTGAAAAGGCAATTCGTTTTAACTCAACATAATTTTTTAATCCTTTTTGGTTTCCTACTCTCACAGTTGAAGCAACACCTATACCAACTGCTATCATAAACGTTGTTGACGCTAATTTTAACGCTATTTGATTCGCCGCCTGAGGTAAAGCACCTAAAGTTCCTGCCAATAAAACAGAAGCTGTAAATAAGCCTACTTCAAACAACATTTGCAGGGCTGTTGGAAAACCAAGCGATATTATTTTTTTAAATACTTTTTTTTGTAATTCATGAAGTTGTAAGCGTTTCATGTACATCGCAAATTTTTCTTTCTTCTGAAGTACAACAAAAAGAAAAACTACCATTACAACTCTTGAAAACAATGTTCCAAGTGCAGCACCCACAATCTCTAATCTAGGAAAAATCCAATAGCCATAAATTAAAGCAAAGTTTAATAATACATTTACAATATTGGTTAATATTGTGGCATACATCGCATATTTTGTTTCAGATAAACCATCAGTAAATTGTTTCAAGCCTTGAAAAATCATTAATGGGATCATAGATATTGCTACAATTTCATAATATGGAATTGCTAAAGCAACTACTTCATCTGGCTGATCTAAATGATATAAAATAGGCTTAATTAAAAGCAACATTATAAAAACAGCAATTCCTAGAATAGTCATTAATATAATTCCATGCTGAAAAATACTTCTACCTTTTTCTTTATTTCCTTCACCATCAGATTCAGCAATTAATGGTGTAATTGCAAACGAAAAACCAATACCAATAGAAAGTGCTATAAAAATTAAACTATTTCCAAGTGAAGTTGCTGCTAATTCAACAGGTCCTAGCCTTCCAACCATAATATCATCAATTAATCCTACAAGTAGATGACCCAATGAGCCCATCATAATTGGAGTTGCTAATTTTAGATTGTTTTTAAATTCGGAAGTGTACTTTTTAAGCTTCAATTAATAATAGTTTATGAATTGCGAATATACGTGAAATTAACTAAAATTTCATGGTAAAATTTATAGCTTATTAATTGGTTTATTTTTTTAGTGTCTTTACGAATACTTTAAGTTTTAAGACCTTTAGTAAAAACAAAAAACCTTTTAGAAAGTCTAAAAGGTTTTATTAATTAAAATAATTTTAATTTATTTCATTATAGCTTCAGCTAAGCGTTTATAAATCCCTTTTTCAAGTTTAGCGCGCATTGCTGAAAAAGATTCTATAGTCACTTTAACATCTTCTAACGTATGAGTTGTAGTTGGTATTAGTCTTAATATTATCAATCCTTTTGGAATTACAGGATACACAACTATTGAACAAAATATACCGTAATTTTCTCTCAAATCATTTACCATTGCCATTGCTTCTGGAATATCACCTTCTAAAAATACTGGAGTTACACAGGTATTTGTTTTACCAATATTAAAACCATTATCTTTTAATCCATTTTGTAAAGCATTCACATTTTCCCAAAGTTTCTGCTTAAGTTCAGGCATTGTTCTAAGCATATCTAAACGCTTTAAAGCACCTTTTACCATTGGCATTGGCAAAGACTTTGCAAACATTTGAGAACGCATATTATACTGTAAATACTGAATAATATCTTTATCTGCAGCAAAAAATGCTCCAATACCAGCCATTGATTTTGCGAAAGTAGCAAAATACACATCTATATCATCTTGTACTCCTTGTTCTACACCTGTTCCTTTTCCATTTTCGCCTAAAGTTCCAAACCCATGAGCATCATCAACTAATAATCTAAAATTAAATTTACTTTTTAATTCAACTATTTCCTTTAATTTTCCTTGTTCACCACGCATTCCAAAAACGCCTTCAGAAATTACAAGAATCCCACCACCTGTCTCTTCTGCATTTTTTGTTGCTCTTTGTAAGTTTTTTTCTAAACTTTCAATATCATTATGTTGGTATGTAAATCTTTTACCGTGATGTAATCTAACACCATCAATAATACAAGCGTGAGAATCAATATCATAAACAATTACATCGTGCTTCGTTACTAAAGCATCAATTGCTGATACCATTCCTTGGTATCCGAAATTCACTAAATACGCTGCTTCTTTTTCAACAAACTTAGCACATTCTTCTTCTAATTGTTCGTGGTATTTTGTATGTCCAGACATCATTCTTGCACCCATTGGGTACGCCATTCCATAATCTGCAGCTGCTTCAGCATCCGCTTTTCTAACCTCTGGATGATTTGCTAAACCTAAGTAATCATTAATACTCCAAGTAATTACTTCTTTACCATTAAATTTCATTCTATTAGAAATTTCACCTTCTAATTTTGGAAAAACATAATACCCTTCAGCTTGTTTTGCCCACTTACCTAATGGGCCTTTATCCTTTATTATTCTTTCAAATATATCTTTCATTCTTTAATTATTTATGGCAAAATGTATTTTTTAGTTACATTTATTTAAGACTGCAAAGTACGGTATTTTTTTTATGCTAATCAAATGTTAATTATACAAAAAAAAAGAGGCTAAAAATTGATTTTTAGCCTCTTTTAAATATGTAGGTTATTCTATTTATTTTATATACTCTACTTCTAAATGCCCTTGCTTTTGAGTGTCAAAAAAACCTTGTTCTTTCATCCAATCATCACTATATATTTTTTCCATATAGCGAGAACCGTGATCTGGTAATATTAGCACTACTTTTGAATTTTCATCAAAAAAGCCTTTTTCTGCATATTGTATTGCTGCTTGTACTACTGCTCCACTTGTGTAACCTGTAAATAACCCTTCAGTAAGCGCTAATTCTCTTGCTCTATGTGCAGCAGATTCATCAGTTACTTTTTCAAAAACATCAATTACATCAAAATCTGTAGCTGTTGGAATTAAGTTTTTACCTAAACCTTCAATTCTATAAGGATAAATTTCATTTTTATCGAACTCTTTTGTTTCGTGAAATTTCTTTAAAATTGAACCAAAAGCATCAACACCCAATGTTTTAATGCTTGGATTTTGTTCTTTTAAATATTTTGAAACTCCTGAAATTGTACCTCCTGTACCACTTGCTGCTATTAGATGCGTAACTTCACCATTTGTTTGTTTCCAAATTTCTGGGCCCGTTGAATTGTAATGAGCATCTAAGTTTAATTTATTAAAATACTGATTGATATAAACTGAATTTGCAGTTTCTGCATGCAATCTTTTAGCAACTTCATAGTATGATCTTGGATCATCTGCTGCAACATGTGCTGGACAAACATATACTTTTGCACCCATAGCTTTCAACATGTTTATTTTTCCTGATGAAGCTTTAGAATTAACAGCCAATATGCATTTATATCCTTTTATAATACTTACCAAAGCAATACTAAATCCTGTGTTACCTGAAGTAGTCTCAATAATTGTACTTCCTTTTTTTAACACGCCTTGTCTTTCGGCTTCTTCAATAATATGCATAGCAATTCTATCTTTCATAGAATGTCCAGGATTAAATCCTTCGTACTTTACATAAAAATTACCAATAAGGTTCTTAGTGATTTTGTTTAACTTAATTAATGGCGTATTACCAATAAGGTCTAAAATGTTGTTACTTATACCTGTATTTTTAGTCATTTTTTAAAGTTTAATTCAATAATGAGATATTCAAAAATGAATTATGAATAATATTGTATAACGTGCAAATTTAATAATTTTTTTTAAATTTTTATGCAACCTTCTAAATCTAATATAAAACTATAATCTCTTGCCACTTCTTTTAAAGAATCAAATCTTCCTGAAGCCCCACCGTGACCTGCATCCATGTTAATATGCATTAGTAAAATATTTTTATCTTTTTTTAATTCTCTTAGCTTAGCAACCCACTTTGCTGGCTCAAAATACTGCACTTGAGAATCATTTATTCCTGTTGTAATTAACAAATTAGGATATTTTTGTTCTATTACGTTATCATACGGTGAATATGACTTCATATATTCGTAATATTCTTTAGTATTTGGATTTCCCCATTCATCATATTCTCCAGTTGTTAGCGGTATGCTATCATCTAACATAGTTGTTACAACATCTACAAAAGGTACAGATGCTAAAACCCCATTAAATAAATTTGGACTCATATTAATTACAGCTCCCATTAATAAACCACCAGCCGATCCTCCACTTGCATATATATGTTTTGCTGATGTATAATTTTTTTCAATTAAAAATTTAGCACAATCAATAAAATCTGTGAATGTATTTTTTTTGGCTAATAATTTCCCGTCTTCATACCATTTTCTTCCTAAGTATTCACTTCCTCTCACATGTGCAATTGCAAATACATAGCCTCTATCTAACAAACTTAAACGAGTTGTACTAAATCCAGCATCTATAGTAATTCCGTAAGAACCATAACCGTATAAAAGTAATGGTGTTTTTTCTGTAAGCGCTGTGTTTTTATGATAAACTAATGATATTGGAATTTTAGTTCCATCACTAGCAGTTGCCCATAATCGTTCACTTTTATAATTTTCTTTATTAAATTTACCTCCTAATACTTGTTGCTCTTTTTTTACTTCTTTTGTTTTTGTGTTTACATTAAAATCAATGACTGAGCTTGGAGTAGTCATAGAATTATATGCATAACGAATACAATTTGTATCAAATTCAGGATTGTAATAAACACCTGCTGAATATGTTTCTTCACTAAAAGGCAAATAAAAATCTTCTGATTCATCCCAACGCATAATTCTAATTTTGGTCAATCCATTTGTTCTTTCTTCAAGAACTAAAAAATCTTTAAAAATTGAAATATCTTCTAACAAAACATCATCTCTATGCGCAATAACATCAAACCAATTTTCTTTTAATGTCTTCTCTTCTGAAGTTTTCATTAACTTAAAATTTGTGGCTTTGTCTTTATTTGTTAATATGTAAAATGAATTATTATAATGCGCTATACTGTACTCTAAATCACGTTCTCTTTGCTGAAATATTCTGAAATCACCTGTTGGATTATCAGCTTCTAAAATTCTATATTCAGAAGAAACTGTACTTGTAGAACCTATAATTATATATTTTTTAGATTTAGTTCTATAAACAAATGTGCTAAACGCTTCTTCTTCTTCAACATAAATTTCTATGTCATTTGCTGAATCTGAACCTAGAACGTGCCTAATAATTTTTTCACTTCGTAATGTTACCGGATTTTTTAGTGTGTAAAAAATAGTTTTATTGTCACTTGCCCAAGATGCATTTCCGGTGGTGTTTTCAATTTTATCTTCGTAAATTTCACCAGTTTCTAGGTTTTTAAACTGTAACGTATATTGTCCTCTACTAACAGTATCTATTCCAAATGAAACAATTTTATTATTTGGACTTACTGATAATCCTGAGAGTTTGAAATAACTATGTTCTTCTGCAAGTTTATTTACATCAAACATAATTTCTTCTTTCGCATTTAAACTATCTTTTTTTCGAAGATAAATGGGATATTGCTTACCAGTTTCAAACCTAGTAATATAAAAATAATTATTTTTTTTATAGGGAACAGACTCGTCATCTTCTTTAATCCGAGATTTCATCTCTTCAAATAAATCTTCTTGAAATTGATTTGTATGTGCTGTTATTTTACTATAATATTCATTTTCAGTAGTTAAATAATCTACAACTTTAGGATTCTCTCTTTCATTTAACCAATAATAATTATCAATTCTTACATCGTCATGAATTTCTAATTTATGCTCAATTTTTGTAGCTTTTGGAGCTTTTATATTGTTTTTTATCATTCTAAATAATTTCTAGGGCGCAAAAGTAGTTTATTTGTTAACAAATAATCTTTTATTTTTGAAGACTTGTATAATTTTAATAAAAATTTATGCTAATTAACACAAAAAACTCTTTTTTTAGTTAAAAAAATCATCTTTAAAACCAATTAAAAAGACTTTTTCTTGCGCTCTTGTAAGTGCAGTGTACAGCCAACGCAAATAATCTATATTTTGCCCGTCAGGTAAATACGGCTGCTCAATAAACACTGTTTTCCATTGTCCACCTTGTGATTTATGACAGGTTACTGCGTACGAGAATTTAACTTGTAATGCGTTAAAATATTTACTTTTTTTAATTGCCAGTAACTGCTTATATTTAGAACTTTCGTGTGCAAAATCTTTACCCACCTCTTGGTATAACTTATTTGAATCTTCGTATGATAATGATGGTGTTTCAGAGGCAAGTGTATCTAATAATAAAACAGTTTCAAATGGTTTTTGATTTGGATAATCAATCATTCTTAATTTAACTTCCGCAAACCTAAATCCGTATAATTCTTTAGTATTAAAAATTTCTAAAATTTCACAAATATCACCATTGGCAATAAAGCCTGCTTCACTTGAATCTTTTAGCCAGAAATAATTATTTTTCACAACCATTACAAAATCTCCGGTAGAAATTTCATTTTCCTGACCTCTAATTTTTTGCCTTATTTGCTTATTATATTGATTTGCGCGTTTATTTGAACGCACAATAAAAGCGGTATCTTCTACTCCAATATTATCATACGCTGAATTTATTGCATCTTCAATATCATATCCATCAATTAATCGAATTAAATCTGGAAAGCCTAATTGAAACTGAAAATTATGAAACCCATTATTTGCTAATATTAAACGTAATTCAGTGGCGTTTATTAAAATTCCAGAATCTGCGTGTTGACGCATCACTTCACTTAATTCTATTTCAACAACATCCTTATTATAGTTTAAAGCCAACTTATGAGAATCAAGTGCTGGACTTATATCTAACTTTACTGGTGGAAGTTGAGCTGTATCACCTATTAAAATAAGCTTACAATTAGCACCTGAATAAACGTATGAAATTAAATCATCTAATAAAGATCCATTTTCAAATAATTTTGATGCTGAAGGTGAATCTGGAATCATGGAAGCCTCATCAACTATAAACAATGTATTTGTATGTTTATTTGTTTGAAGCGTAAAATCTACGCCGCCTCCTTTATTTTTCTTTGGAAAATATATTTTTTTATGAATTGTAAACGCCTGTTTCTTAGAATAACTAGAAATAACTTTAGCAGCTCTACCAGTTGGCGCCAATAAAACAGCCTTTTTGCCAGCATTCCATAAATTATTTACAACAGTACTAATTGATGTTGTTTTACCAGTACCTGCATACCCTTTTATTAAAAAAAGGGCATCTTTATTAGTGTCAAAAATAAAGTTTGACAGTTTTTCAAGCAACATATCTTGTGACGCAGTTGGTTCAAAAGGAAACTTTTTTAGTATATCTTGATAAAATTCTGGCGCATTTTTTGTCATATTTCAAATAAAATTCAAATATACAAATTGATTTATGCTGAAAAGTTTTTCTCATTAAAAAAAATTTGTAGATTTGCGTAATCACATAAAAAGACAAATACAAATGATAACATTTTTGATTATAATTGCTAGTATTGCAGTTACTGGTTTTTTAGCATACGCTATTGTTAATTTTATTCCAAGGAAATTTCATTGGATTATTTCGATTATATTAATTGCTCTAGCGGCATTGTTAGTTTACAAAATAAACTTTGAAATACAAAAACCTGTACAATTTAACAAAGAGAAAAAGATTAAATATGCTAAGGTAATTGAGAATCTGAAATTACTTCGTGATGCTGAAGTGGCACATAAAAAAGTAACAGGAAAATATACTGCAGATGGAGAAGCGTTAATTCAATTTATTGATACAGCTCAATTCGCATTGACACAGGTTAAGAATGTTCCAAAAACTATCGATGTTGGAGGTGGTAT
>NZ_WTAR01000016.1 GCF_013139515.1 Lutibacter sp. | reverse complement strand
AAGTCTGGTGAGCCAAATAGCGAGTTAAAAAATATAATATCAAACTATTTGGGTTATAAAAATTTTCTTGATTTTGAAACTAAAAACTTGTCTATCATACGTGACTCTGGTCAAACTAAAAGTACTTTTATAACAAAAAAAAACATTATTGTTAGTTCAGTAAAAAAATGGGGAATCCCGGCCATAATATCAGCTATTATTGCTTCTGGATTTTATATAAGTGTAGGACTTAATACTGAAAACTGTATTGTTTGGAAAAATAATCATTATGAAAAAATTGATTGTAATTCTAAAATTAAAAATATTTCAATAAATAATAATATTGATATTGAAAATTTCAAAATGATAAAGGCATCTTTAACTACAACCTTTTTTATAAAAGACAAACCCGTGATATGGTATGGAAAATCTATAAATGGAGAATTTGAATATTTCAATTCTAGAGGAGTACACCCAATTACAGGGAAAGAATTAAAACCTGTTACCCAATATATAATTAATAAGTATGTTCATGAAAATGAATGATTGAACTTAAAACTGCATACAATTATAAATATTAATCAGCTAAAAAACCTTATAAACAAGGTGTTTTAAGATTTTTATTTCAAATTCAGAAACAGGAGGTCTTAAATTCAATGCTGCATCACGCTATAAAAAAATAAACAAATATTATTGATACCATCCAGCATATTTCACATAATTATCAGCTATTCTATTAATTTCTCCTGAAATTAACTCTTCGCTAATATCTTTTACTTTTTTTGCAGGAACACCTGCATAAATACTTCCAGATGTAACGTGTGTGCCTTTAGTAACAACTGCACCTGCTGCTATTATTGAATTACTTTCAACAATACAGTCGTCCATAATAATAGCGCCCATACCCACCAAAACATTATCGTGAAGCGTACAGCCATGCACCATAGCATTATGCCCAATAGATACGTTATTGCCAATATTTGTAGGATGTTTTTGGTAGGTGGCGTGAATTACAGCACCATCTTGAACATTTACTTTGTTACCTAATTTTATATAATGTACATCACCTCTAATAACCGCGTTGTACCAAATACTACATTGGTTTCCCATTTCAACTTCACCAATTATAACTGCATTTTCAGCAATAAAACAATCTTTACCAAATTGAGGTTTATTTCCGTTTAATTCTTTAATAATCATAGTTTCTTTATTTAAAAAATGCTAATAATTCTCCTTTTTTTGATGAAGAAACTGACAATTCTTTTCCATTTGATAAAAGTATGCTTCCGCCCTTTCCTTTTTTATAATTCACAATGTAATTTACATTTACTAAATACGATTTATGAATTCGAGCAAAACTACTTTGTTTTAATGCATCTTCAAAATATTTGAGGGTTTTGCTAACTAATTTTTTACGGTCGTTTTTTAGAAATATATGCGTGTAATTATCATCGGCTTTACAATATAAAATATCTTGAATTTCAAGGACTTCAAATCCTTCTTGAGTTGGAATGGTAATTTTACCATTTTCGTTGGAAGTTTTAGGTATTAAAACAGTGTTTTGTAAGTCGTTTTCTTTCGTTTTTACATCAATCACATAATCAACTGCTTTTATTAATTCGTCAATTGAAATTGGTTTTAGTAAATAATAAGATGCGTGGTTGTTTAAGGCGTCTATTGCATACTGATTATATGCTGTGACAAAAATGGTTTCAAAATTTACATTTCCCACTTTTTCTAGTAAATCAAAAGCGTTACCGTAAGGCATTTCAACATCTAAAAAAACTAAATCTAGTTCATTATTTCTAATTAAAATTAACGCTTCTTCAATATTAGCTGCTTCTCCTAAAACGGTAACTTGGGGACAATATTTTGTTAAATAATTTTTTAGAATTTCTCTACTTGTTTGCTCGTCTTCAACAATAATAGTTTTCAGCTTCATCTAATCTTTTTTTAGTGTTAATACAACTTTTGTACCTGTGGTATCAGTATGTAAATCGTTTATAAAAACATCTACTTTATCGTTATACATTTCATTTAAAATAGCAACTCTTTTTTTAATATTATCCATTCCTTTTGATTGCTGTTTTTGTTGATTGAGCGTTTTTAATTCTTTCGATTTTTTTCTACCAATTCCATCGTCAGAGATTTCAATTATAATACTGTCTTCACTTTTTTGCTGAATGGTCACTTTTAAATTTCCTTTGGTTGTTTTATAACGCAATCCGTGCCAAACGGCATTTTCAACATAAGGTTGCAATAACATTGGCGGAATTTGATATTCACTAATGTTCAACTCTTTATCTACTATAATTTCATAATCAAATTTATCTGTAAATCTTGAATGTTCTAATTTAAGGTACAATTGTAACATTTCAATTTCTTTTGAAAGTGGTATAAAATCTTCTTCTGAATTATCTAATACAGTACGCATTAAGGTTGAAAACTCTGTTAAATATCTATTTGCTGTACGTTCATCATTTTGAGCTATAAAACTGTTTACAGAATTTAATGCGTTAAAAATAAAATGAGGATTCATTTGACTTCGCAATGATTTTAAGGCTAATAAATTATTTGCCAATTGGCGCTGTTTGTTACTTTTATACATAAAATAAACTGCTACCAATAATAAAAACAATCCAAACACCAACGAATAAATAATTAACCGCTGACGTTTATAATTTTCTACAGTAACTTGTTGCTCACTTTCAAACAATCTATAGTTGCTTTCTAATAGTTCCCTATCTTTTTCTAAACTGTTAATTCTGTTTTGTTTTTTAGTTAAATTTTTACTTAATGCTACAGCATCTGAAATTTCATTTTCTTTTTGTTTATACAACAAATCAACCAAGCCAACATATTCTTGATAGCTACTTAAAGCTTTATTAAAATCTCCAGTGTTTTTATAAATTTCTGACAATTGTTGTACAGCTTCTTTCTTCGTTTCAATGTCAGCAACATTGTCTGATTTTTCTTTACTTTTTTCTAAATAACTAATAGCTTCGTTAAACGATTTCTTTTTTGCGTACGCATTTCCAATATCTAAATTAAGTTGTTGTACTGTTACTTTTTCATCTGCATCTGACTCAACTACTTCATTTATTTCGGCATCTTCCAATTCTTGTAAAGTTTGTTTTTTTAATTCAATTTCTTTATCAAAATTTTGTTGCTTTTTATATTGATTTGCAACTGAATTAGTGATAATTGCTCGTTTATTAACACTTTTACTTTTAGATTTTTTAATGGTATTATCAAAAATATTTTGAGCCTTTTTAGTCTCGCCTTGCTGTAAATACAAAGCGCCCAATTTAGAATTTAGTTCCGAAATTTTAGTGTCAATTTTATTGTCTTCAGCAAGTTTTAATGCTTTTTCAATATTTAAAACCGCTTTCGCTATTTGGTTTAATAATTTATAATTAGTTCCAAAAGTTTCATAAACTTCTATTTTCTGAAAGATTGTTAATTTTTCAAGAATTAACACGTTCAAAATCTTATTACTTTCTTCAAAAGTTTTGTGTAAACTATGAGCTTTGGCAAGTTTTAAACTTACTGAATTGGTATTTTTATTATTTAAAGAAATTTCATAGTTGCTAATTGCTAAATCGTATTGCTTCAAATTCAAATAAATATCACCTAACACATTGTAAGCTTGAGCAATTTTTAATGAATTTCCTCTTTTTGACGTCATAGATTTTAAGGAATTTTCAACAAACGAAATACTTTTATAGGGGTTTGATTTAATAAAATAATTAGCAGAATCTAATTGAATTTTAAAGTTGTTTTTTGAAACTTTTTTTGACGTTCTAGAATAATAACCCGATTTATCTTCAATATTATATTGTGAACTACCATCGTACATGTACGAATTAATTATGTCCCCATTTTTACTTAAAATAATTACATCACCAATAGATGCTTTAATTTTAAATTCACCATTATAATTTGTTCTTGCAGTACTACTTTTTCCTCTAATTTTTACAGTAATCCCAGACAATCTATTTCCAAAATCATCAGCTACATAATCACTATATATTTGTTCATTTATTCCAGCTTTTTCAACAACTTGAGAAAACACTTGAAATGAAATCAAAATAAATAGTATGTTTAAAATAAATCTAACTTTCATGTATTTTATTTAAAGTATTGTAAAACTACACACTTTAAATCATTAAATAAAATTGGTGTTTAAGAGGATGACTTAATTCATCTGTTTTTTGAATGAGTAAAGTAATAGTTACGCACTCAGTACTATACTTTACTCATTTAAAATACAGCTTCACTCATTCTAGGTTTTTTATAAAAAAAGTTCCTCTTACTTTTAACTTGAATTTAAAATTAAAAATTATGAAAACGCTTTTAAAATTATTAATTATCACACTAACCACAACCACTTTATTTTGTAATGCTAATAACCTAAAAGCAACAAACAACACCTTAAATTTTCTTAATGAAAGTCCTAAACAAAAAATTAAAGTCGCCTTACTTTTAGATACTAGTAATAGTATGGATGGTTTAATAAATCAGGCAAAAACACAACTTTGGGAAATTGTAAATGAACTCTCTTATTCAAGATGTGGTACAGAAAGTCCTGATCTTTTTATTGCTTTGTACGAATATGGAAATGACGAATTGGAAGCTTCAGATGGTTACATTCGTCAGGTATTAAATTTCAGCGAAGATTTAGATGAAATTTCTGAAAAACTTTTTGCTCTAAAAACAAATGGTGGAAGTGAATATTGCGGTCAAGTTATTAAAACTTCATTAAAAAATCTTGAATGGGGAACTAATAAAAACGATTTGAAATTAATATTTATTGCTGGAAATGAACCTTTTACACAAGGAAGCATTAATTATAAAAATGCAGCTATGAATGCCAACGAAAAAGACATTACTATTAACACCATTTTTTGTGGAAGTTACGAAAACGGAATTTCTGGAAAATGGCAAGATGGCGCAAGACTTACAAATGGAGAGTATATTACTATTGATCATAACAGAGAAATTGTCCACATTGCTACTCCGTACGATAAAATTATTATTGAATTAAACACCAAATTAAACGGTACGTATATTAATTATGGCAATCAAGGTTATAGTAAATTAAAATTACAAGCTAGTCAAGATTCTGAAGCTGAAGAATTAGATGAAGTTGTTATTGTAAAAAGAGCTGTTACTAAAAGCAGTAGAATGTATAAAAATTCTTCGTGGGATTTAGTAGACGCTGAAAAAGATAAAAATTTTAAGTATGAAAAATTAGATAAAAAAAGTTTGCCTAAATACTTACAAAATAAGACTACTGAACAAGTGAAAAAATATGTGAAAATTAAAAGAAATGAACGTATTGAAATTCAGAAAAAAATACAAGATTTAAATAAACTTAGAAATGCATTTATAACTAAAAAGAAACAAAATACTAGCAGTTCTAACGATTTAGAAAGTGCTTTAATTTCAGCCATAAAAAAACAAGCTATGAAAAAGAATTTTAGTTGGGTAGAAAATTAATATTAAAATGATCCATTAATATTTGGACAACCACTTCTGCGAGGTGCTCTACAACCAAAATTAAATCCCAAAGAAATTTGATGATACCCAGCATCGTCAAATAATATATCGCCAGATTGTTTTGTGTAGGTGTATGAAACCATAAATTTTTGGTAATTTACACCTACAATTGGTGTTAAATAATTTAATTCTTCAGTAGTTGCATTATCAAAACCTTTTCTATAAGAAAATGCAGCCCAAAGTTGAGCGTCAGCAACATCTTTATAAACTTTGATATTGAAATCTGCAAATTTCTCACCAGTTCTTTCAATAGATTGCATCATAATTGAAGGCTCAAATTGTAAGCTTTTCCCTTTTCCAAAATAATATCCTAGTGTAACCAAATACCTACGCAAGTTCAACGATTCAAATTCATTACTATACAAAGTTCTTGCAGATAACATAATGTTTTTTGCTGTAAAATAAGAAAAGAAGCCTTTATTATGGTATGCCATACTAAAATCTGCATTAAAATAACTTTCACTTTGTACTATTTGAGAAATTACAGGATCTGGTAACGTAAACTGGCTCTCATCAACACTATTATTAACAGCCATTAATGATAAGGCAAATGATAATTGGTTAACCTCATCAGGTCTTGTTAAATTAATATGGTAAGCATATGTTCCTTGAATTCCTTGCTGAGAATGATATCCATTCTTGTCATTAAACAAAATAAATCCAGCTCCCATATTTTCTCCAATACGCTTATGAATACTTAACGTTTGAAGTGCTGGAGCATCTTCCATTCCACTCCACTGCGTACGAGCTGTAAATCTAATTTTACCACAATTCCCAATACCTGCTGCCGAAGGATGAACTAAATATACATTATCTGATAAATAATCAGAATAAATAGGTAACGTTTCTTGAGCTTTTACAAGTATTGAAGCTATAAAAAAAGAGCCCAGAATAAAAGCTTTTATAAATTTCATAATCATTATTATAGAATAATGTTCAAATATAATTAATATATCCTTTAACTTAAAGTTATGCTTCTTTATTATTTTTAATCTTTAAAAAGTGATAAAACTTTATTTTTAGCATCATTATTACTACCAATATATAATTGTATTTTTAAAAATTTAAGTACCTTTAACAACGTGTTAAGCATATAATCTTTTTCAGAATTCCCAATAAACAAAACACTATCAATAGCTGTTTTACTTAAATGTGTTCCTAAAATTAATTCCGCTTTTTTTATACCATTATTTTCCATTTTAGTTTTAATAATCTTAGCTATTTGATCTTTGCTTCTTACTTCATTTAAATTTATTGATACCATAACAGTTAAATTATTGTTTAAAAAATACCTATCCCTCTAATTTACAGAATTTTATTAAAATTTTGATATTAAAAAGCAATTTAACAAACTATTAATACCATCTAAATTAAAATTTCTAACTTTGCAGTAATAAATGAAACAACTATTTCAAAAAATATCAGCAATATTAATGGCTTTTGTAGTGCTTTTTTCTACAATGTCATTCACTTTTAGTGAGCACTATTGTGGTGAGCATTTAGTTGATAGCGCTTTATTTACAAAAGCTGAATCTTGCGGTATGGAGTTAGAAAAACCATCACCAACAAAAGATTGCAGTATTAAAAAAAACAATTGTTGTTCTAATGTTTTGAAACAAATTGAAGGCCAAAGTGAATTAAAAATTAATTTTTCTAATTTCAATTTTGAACAGCAAGTTTTTGTAGCTTCTTTTGTTTATTCTTACATTAATTTATTTGAAGGGTTAGAAGAAAATAGTATTCCTTTTAACTATTACTCACCTCCTATTCTCGTTAAGGATATTCAAATTCTTGATGAAGTATTTTTAATCTGATTTTTAAGTTTTAGAAAATTCTCTCAATTAGTATCTACTAATCTGAGATAAACTTCTATTGCATTTTCTGCAATAAAACAACACATTCTAAAAACTTAAATTTTACACATATGCTACATAAAAGCATTCATTTTTTAATTGAAAACAAATTAGTTGCTGTTCTACTTTTAGCATTATTTGTTGGTTGGGGAATTTCAACCGCACCTTTTGATTGGGATACTGGTAATTTTCCAAGAAACCCTGTAGCTGTTGATGCAATTCCAGATATTGGTGAAAATCAGCAAATTGTTTTCACAAAATGGAGCGGTCGTTCTCCACAAGATATTGAAGATCAAATTACGTATCCTTTAACAACTTCATTGCTTGGAATTCCAGGTGTAAAAACAATTAGAAGTTCGTCCATGTTTGGGTTTTCAAGTATCTATATCATTTTTGAAGAAGATGTAGAATTCTACTGGAGTAGAAGTCGAATTTTAGAAAAATTAAATTCATTACCAAACGGATTACTACCAAACGATGTTCAACCTGCATTGGGCCCAGACGCAACAGGTTTAGGACAAATATTTTGGTACACCCTTGAAGGAAGAGATGAGCAAGGAAATGTTACTGGTGGCTGGGATTTACACGAACTTAGAAGTATACAAGATTATTATGTGAAATATGCGTTATCATCTGCTTCAGGAGTATCAGAAATCGCTTCCATTGGTGGTTATGTTCAGGAATATCAAATAGATGTAAATCCTGATATTTTAAAAGAATACAATATTTCTTTACAACAAGTTGTTAATGCAGCTAGAAATACCAATAAAGACATTGGAGCAAAAACAATAGAAATTAATCAGGCTGAATATTTAGTGCGTGGTTTAGGCTATATAAAATCAGTTGAAGATATTGAAAACGCCGTAGTTACTTCTAAAAATTTTACTTCAATACTTATAAAAGATATTGCAAAAGTAACTTTAGGTCCAGCTGAACGTAGAGGGATTTTAGACAAAGAAGGTGCTGAAGTTGTTGGTGGTGTTGTAGTTGCGCGTTATGGCGCAAACCCAATGGAGGTTATTACTAACGTTAAAAAACAACTAAAAAATATTAGCGCTGGCTTACCTTCAAAATTATTAAAAGACGGAAGAACTTCACAAGTAACTATAGTTCCGTTTTACGATAGAACAACTTTAATACACGAAACTTTAAATACCTTAAATGAAGCTTTAACCTTAGAAATTCTAATTACCATATTGGTAATTATTGTGATGGTTTTTAATTTAAGAGCATCCTTGCTAATTTCGGGGTTATTACCAATTGCAGTGTTAATGGTTTTTATTTCTATGAAACTATTTCATGTTGATGCTAATATTGTGGCGCTTTCGGGTATTGCAATTGCTATTGGAACTATGGTTGATGTTGGGGTAATCTTGTCTGAAAACATTATTAGGCATATGGATGAAGACCGCAATAAAACTCCCATTAATACATTAGTTTATAAAGCCACAACTGAAGTTTCTGGAGCAATAATTACAGCTGTAATGACAACCATTATAAGTTTTGTTCCTGTTTTCACAATGATTGGTGCCGAAGGTAAATTATTTAGACCATTAGCTTTTACTAAAACAATGGCTTTAACAGCTTCATTAATTGTCGCTTTATTTTTAATTCCTCCTTTTGCAGCTTGGTTATTTGGTTGGAAACCATCATTAAAAAAAGGAAAATATATTGGCAGTATAGGATTAATTATTGCAGGAATTATTGGTTTATTTGGAGGATATTATATTGCTTTATTATTGATTGCTTTTGGAATTTCTAACATTTTAAAAATAAGAGAAATCGTTTCTGAAGAACAATCAAACCTTGTAAATATTATAATTTCAGTAATTACAATAATTGTAGTTTTAAGTATTTATTGGAGGCCTTTAGGAGTTGATAATTCAATTTTTACAAATCTAATTTTTGTAAGTGTTATTTGCTTTGGAATTTTAGGAGTTTTCACTTTATTCAGAAAGTCCTATGTGCAAATTTTAAACTGGGCTTTAAACAATAAATTATTGTTTTTAAGCATTCCAACTCTTATAGTTATTTTAGGTTTAAGCATTTGGAAACATACAGGTAAAGAATTTATGCCAGCATTAAATGAAGGCTCGTTCCTATTAATGCCAACTTCAATGCCACATTCAGGCATTGCTGAAAACAAACGTGTTTTACAACAATTAGATATGGCTGTTGCAACCATTCCGGAAATTAAAACAGTGGTTGGTAAAGCAGGAAGAATAGAAAGTGCATTAGACCCTGCTCCATTATCTATGTATGAGAATATAATTATTTACAAACCTGAATACAAATTAAATGAAGGTGGAAAACGATTAAAATTTAAAGTAACTAAAAATAATTTATTTAAAACTAACTCCGGGCAATTTATTCCTTCAGGAACAAAAATAGAAACCAAAAATTTAATTGAAGATTCAGCTGGTGAATATTATAGAAACTGGCGTAAACATATAAAAAATGCTGATGACATTTGGAATGAAATTGTTAACGTAACAAAATTGCCCGGAGTTACATCTGCACCAAAGTTACAACCTATTGAAACTAGATTGGTAATGCTACAAACAGGTATGCGCGCTCCGATGGGAATTAAGGTAAAAGGGCAAAATTTAGCTCAAATTGAAGCTTTTGGTTTGGAATTAGAGACTGTGTTAAAACAAGTTCCGGGTGTTAAAAAAGAAGCCGTATTTGCAGATAGAATTGTAGGTAAACCTTATTTATTAATTGATATTGACAGAGAAAAAATAGCACGTTATGGTTTAACTATTGATGCAATTCAAAGTGTACTTGAAGTAGCTATTGGTGGTAAAATATTAACTCAAACTGTTGAAGGAAGAGAACGCTACGGAGTACGAGTTCGTTATCCTAGAGAACAACGCACAAGTCCATCAGATATAGGAAAAATACATATTCCTGTGCCAAATGGAAACCCAATTCCGCTATCGGAAGTTGTAACTATTAACTACGAAAAAGGTCCGCAGGTAATAAAAAGTGAAGACACTTTTTTAGTAGGTTATGTGTTATTTGACAAGTTAGATAACGAAGCCGAAGTTACAGTTGTAGAAAACGCTCAAAAGGTAATTAAACATAAAATTAATAGTGGTGAATTAGTAGTTCCAAAAGGAATAAATTATCAATTTACAGGAACTTACGAAAATCAATTACGAGCAGAAAAAACACTCTCACTTGTAGTTCCTTTAGCCTTGTTAATCATCTTTTTAATACTGTATTTTCAGTTTCGATCGGTAACTACTTCATTAATGGTTTTTACAGGAATAGCAGTTGCTTTTTCGGGTGGTTTTATGATGATTTGGCTCTATGGAGAATCTTGGTTTTTAAACTTTGATCTTTTTGGTGTAAACCTTAGAGATTTATTTCAAATACATCCTATTAATTTAAGTGTGGCTGTTTGGGTTGGATTTATAGCATTGTTCGGTATTGCTACCGATGATGGTGTAGTAATGGCCACTTATTTAACCCAAACATTTGACAAAAATACACCAACTACGAAACAAGAAATAAGAGCTTCAGTTGTTGAAGCTGGTATGAAAAGAATTCGTCCTTGTTTAATGACAACTGCCACAACTATGTTAGCTTTATTACCCGTTTTAACATCAACAGGTAGAGGTTCAGATATTATGATTCCAATGGCAATAC